>USIY01000229.1 GCA_900554845.1 uncultured Bacteroidales bacterium
GTCGGGCAACTTTCCGGCGGCGATAAAAGTCACGGCTGAATATTTTCCGAAACGCGACCGCGCGTACGCCACTTCCATCTTCAACGCCGGCGCGACAGTGGGTGCGCTCATAGCCCCGCTCACCATACCCTCGCTGGCACGCTATTTCCAACGACTCGAAATCGGCAACGGCTGGGAGATGGCATTCATCGTAATAGGTGCCTTAGGTTTCGTATGGATGGGGCTGTGGATGGTTTTCTACAACAAACCCACTCAATCCAAATATGTCAACGCCAAGGAGCTGGAGTATATAGAATCCGACAACTCCGATCACCTTACAGCCGAAGAAGCAAGAAAAGACGCCATAAAGGAAGACTCGCAGGAGCCTACGATTCCGTTGTGGCGCTGTTTCAAATATCCGCAGACGTGGGCCGTGTTCTTCGGAAAATTTCTTACTGACGGCGTATGGTGGTTCTTCCTGTTCTGGATTCCTGCGTATATCTCGGATGTATATGGTTTCACATCCGACTCCAGCACGGCACAAATGCTGATATTCGTGGTGTACGCCATCACGATGCTGTCCATTTACGGAGGCAAACTTCCTACCATAATCATCAACAAGACCGGACTGAATCCCTACGCCGCGCGTATGCGCGCCATGCTGGTCTTCGCGTTGTTCCCCCTGCTGACATTGTTCGCGCAGCCGCTCGGATCGGTTTCATATTGGTGGCCGGTCATCATAATCGGACTTACCGGAGCCGCGCATCAGTCATGGTCGGCCAACATTTACTCCGTAGTGGGCGATATGTTCCCGAAAAGCACCATCGCCACAATCATCGGTATCGGCGGAATGGCCGGAGGCATCGGTTCGTTCCTTATTCAGACCGGAGCCGGAATATTGTTCGACTATGCAGCCTCCATAAATATGGAGTTCTTTGGATTCGTGGGCAAACCGGCCGGATATTTCATCGTCTTCTGCGTATGCGGATGCGGCTATCTGGTGGCCTGGTGCGTCATAAAACTTCTGGTGCCACGTTACAAACTCGTGAAATAAAGCACTTCGCGTCCGGTGTCAGCGCCGCAAGACGCTGCGCCAGACGATTGAGTCTGCTGGCCTTGGCATAGCTCATGTCCTCCCCGAGAACCGAGGCTCCGCCCTCGCATACCAACAGCATGCGCCCCTCGGCACATGTGTCCAGTCCGCGTCCCGTAGGTTTGAACCGCTCCCCGAAGCCATGGTCCAGAATATGTATCAATGAACCTCCGGATTCAAGAACTTTCTTGCGAATCTCATTTTCCACAGGATGAATGAACGGCGACACCAATACCGTTCCATCCAGCGCCTCCTCAATACAATACTTCTTGTAATCCCGAACACGTGCAGAATCCCATGCCCTGCGGACATGAACCTCAAGCATCGGCTTTCTCAACAGAAACATATTTCCTACACAATCGATCGTATCGTCACCTATCCTTACCGATAGATTGCGCCGGAACAAATCAGGGTTCATTCTCTTTATCAATAACCTTCGCGGATTATCATTGATATAGTTCCTTACTATCTCGTACCGTTGGTTATCCCATATTATGCGGTCGTTGATTCCTTTGCCTTTGAAAACAGTTGCCTCAGAAGCGATCAATCCTGCCTTACGACTGCCGGATGTGACCGCCGATTCTATAGCCGACACCACAGAGGTGACAGGAACCGTCAATTTTTGAGTCACTTGAAGCAAAATATGGGCATGATCAGGCATTATCGCATAATTCAAGACTCTGATTGTGCCCCTGCGCATCGCTTCGGTTTTCTGCAGTTCCTCCTCCAATATACGGCCAATTCCGGACAACCGTGTCCCGGGAGCATCCGGTCCTTCTTCAATGTAAGGATTTCCCACCACCTCCGACAATGCCGGCGAGTTCGGATCCCGGAAAATCGTAAACATATATATCGACGGCAGCTTATAGTCATGAAAAGACGCACGTCTGGTCATAACATGCTTGACCGGACTTTTCGGAACCGAATCCCCCACATTCATAATTGCACTGTTTTTAGCCGTTAGTTTCTGATTATTCAGCGATTACATCACATTGGCAAAGTTAATAAATAATCCCGGCAATCCCACAATTCGCGCAATAAAAAATGCAAACTCACATAAAAATCACTCTAAACGTGAAAGCCGCAGGCTTCCACCACAGTTCCAGCTCCTCCAGTCCACACTTTTCAAATTCGGGCTTCTGCATTCAATCTTTTCAAATTCAGGCTTCCGCATTCTTCCGGTCCTGGCCGCTGCATCCGATCTCTTCAAATCCGGGCTTCCGCATTCTTCCGGTCCTGGCTTCTGCATTCAATCTTGTCAAATCCGGGCTTCCGCATTCTTCCGGTCCTGGCCGCTGCATCCGATCTCTTCACTCTTCCAGTCCGGGCCTTCTGTGGGTTGCACCGTGGTGGAAGCCTGCGGATTCCACTTTATTTGCCCATACATAAATCAATCGGAAAGATTTCAACGTTAATAAAAAAACTGTGGTGCCTTGGCGCTCTTTTACAATAACCGCAATCCAATCGATTCATGGAAGGAGAGAAGAAATTATTTTTACTGGATGCCTATGCATTGATTTTCAGAGCGTATTATGCTTTGATTAAAATGCCGCGGATCACACAGTCGGGTTTCAACACATCGGCGGTATTCGGATTTGTCAATACTCTGGAGGAACTGCTCCGTAAGGAAAAGCCCACGCACATAGCCGTGTGTTTTGATCCACACGGGCCGACATTCCGCAATGAAGCGAGTGAAGCTTATAAAGCTGAACGCGCGGCAATGCCCGAGGACATCCGTCTTTCCATCCCTTATATAAAAGATATAATCAGAGCCTATAACATCCCTATAGTGGAAGTGGAGGGGTTTGAGGCCGACGACGTTATCGGCACTTTGGCCGGTATGGCGGAGAAAAAAGGATTCACCACCTACATGATGACTCCCGACAAGGATTTCGGCCAGCTTGTGACGCCCTCGACGTTACAATACAAACCTTCTTACCGCGGGCAGGATTTCGAGCTGCGTGGACCGCAGGAAGTATGCGACCGTTACGGACTGCAGAACACACGTCAAGTCATAGACTTGCTAGCCTTGATGGGCGACAAGATCGACAATATCCCCGGGTGCCCGGGTGTGGGTGAAAAAACCGCCGTCAAGCTTATCAATGATTTCGGTTCAGTAGAAAACCTGCTTGAAAACACCGACAAACTTAAAGGCGCCCTGCAGAAAAAGATTGTTGAGAACACCGAACAGATTAAATTCTCCAAGTTTTTAGCCACAATCCGCACGGATGTTCCTGTGGAGGTAAAACCTGAGGATCTGGAACGTAAGCCCGAGGACAAGGATAAACTTATGTCCATCTTCAAGGAGCTTGAATTCAAGCAACTGTCCGAGCGTGTGAGCCGTCGAATAGATTCGGAGAAGGCACCCGCGTTTTCCAACGGATTTCCAACCTCCCTTTTCGATGAATTTCCACCTTTTGCAGGTGAAACAGATGAAAAAGTCACCCCCTCGGCACAATTTGATTCCGCGAATACAGATTACCGTCTGTGCGACAATATTACTGAGCTGGATGTACTGAAACGGGAACTGGACGGCAAAGATCGCGTCGGTGTATATCTCATCTCGGAAGGTGAAAACGACATGTCGGCCAAATGGAAAGGAGCCGCCGTGGCCACCGACCAAGGAAAAGCTTTCTATATCCCCGTGGATTTCACAGAAGGTTGCGCGGCTATTCTTGATATTTTCGCGCTTCCGGCATTGGAAAAAGTCACGACACAGGCCAAGCGAGACATGGTTTTGGCCGCTCGTCACCGTAATGACGAAGCCGACGCCCTTATAAATTTCTATGATATTACCCTGGCTCACTATGTCCTTCAGCCTGAGATGCGCCACAATCTGGAATCCCTGGCCGAAACATATCTGAACCATCAGATGCAATCGCTTCTCTCGGGAGCCCAGTCGGCAAAACATTCCGGTAAATCAGCTCCAACCGACATAACCACACTGACACAGCA
>USIY01000230.1 GCA_900554845.1 uncultured Bacteroidales bacterium
TCGTAACAAGGTAGCCGTACCGGAAGGTGCGGCTGGAACACCTCCTTTCTGGAGCCGGACTTTCCGGCTGCGCGTCTTGTGGGAAAAATACAGGGTCCGCGGTCCTTGCGGAGCACGGACCCGCATCAGAGGACAATGACAAGGCTGGAAGCATCGCCGCACCTTAGAGATGAGTGTTGCGGGATGCGAGAAGACAAGAGTAGAAACACAACAGAGTTTCACACGAGCAAATCAAATCAAAGGCGATAACAAGTCGCTTGTCGGCTGTGAAAGATATAACGGAACGACAAGGGCGTATGGAGGATGCCTAGGCTCTCGGAGGCGAAGAAGGACGTGACAAGCTGCGAAAAGCTGCGGCGAGCGGCAAATGCGCATAGACCCGCAGATGTCCGAATGGGGCAACCCGGCGGAAGCGATTCCGCCACCGTTTAAGACGGGGCGAACGCAGGGAACTGAAACATCTTAGTACCTGCAGGAAGAGAAAGTAATAACGATTCCCCCAGTAGCGGCGAGCGAACGGGGAGGAGCCCAAACCGGCGGTGTCGGAAGGCACGTGCCGGGGTAATAGGAGCGCTCAAGGGACGGGATGAAGCGAGCGGAACCGGAAGGAACGCCGGGCCGTAGAGGGTGAGAGCCCCGTACGCGAAGCGGATGACCGCAGGAGCGCCACCTGAGTAAGCCGGAACACGAGGAATTCCGGTCGAATTATCGGGGACCATCCCGAAAGGCTAAACACTACCGAGAGACCGATAGCGCACAGTACCGTGAGGGAAAGACGCCATCCACAATGTGGGCGAGCCATGATGCGAGGGTTCGCTCATTTCCAGTTCGCCGCCGCTGCCGCGGTCGCCGAAGTCCTTAAGCGTAGGGGCAAAGGCGAAAAAGCGCACAGACCCCTTGGAGGGCCATATCAGAGGCCTTCCTTCATTCGTGGGCAGACACGTGCCGTCGTTGGAAATGCTGTAAATCAGGTTGTGGGCATATTCCGTGGACCAATTGTTATTGGATTCATCGTCGGGATATGCCCCCGTGTAGCATATTCCGCTGAGAGAAAAGGATGAATAGGTCTTCTTGAAATCATCTTCATTTTTCACCGGAGTGCCCCGCGTCAAGGACACTCTCTCCACAGCGGGATTATCCGCCACCATGGCGTGCAGATACAGTTTTGTGTCCCCTCCGGACAGCGCCCGCACGGATGTGCAGCGCGTGGAGGGAGAGTTTTCATCCACCGACATCCCGTCATGCCAGGCGTCCGGTGCCGTGAGCTTGAACTCGATTCTTTTCCCTTCTAAATTCCGATAACCGAAGTCGTCGGTACAGGCTGAAGTAGTCACAAGCATGGAGGCGACTGCCGGCAGCGCGATGATGGTTTTATATATACTGTATTTTACACCCATGGTGGCTGATGATGGATTAAGCTATGAAATTACATCTTGAGGTTGCCGTCTGTCCACTCGGAATTCTTTGACAAGTCATCCCACTCGCTGACAGTCACAGTGAACTTAATGGGATCGTCCAGCACCGGAGATCCGACAACCTTGGGCGAGGGAACATCCGTTTTTGGCTGAAGAGGAGCATTCTCTTCCTTGTACGTGCCATCGGTCTGACGTACTAAAGCTGTTACTGTCGCGCCCCCGGGGATGAGTTTGGAAGGATCGGGAGTGGGGGGATAATATCCGGCTCCGCTCTCCTTGCCGCAGATGTCGAGCTTATAGGTATAGTGTTTGCCCATTCCTTTGAAATCAGTGGTAGTGGTACTTCCTTTAATATCAGGGCTGTCCGGGTCACCCCAGTCGGTCCCAAGTGGCACGCATACAAATCCATATTCAGAGCCGTCATACTTTTCGGTATTGACCGGGAAAAGCTGGTGATAGTGTTTGCCGTTGCCAGCTGCGTCGCTGCCGGTAAACGCGACATCTTCATTTTTGGAGTCGCCCGGATGGCTTTCTCCATCATGTTCCAGCTCCACACGGCACAGCAGCATGATGTAGGCTCCTGTTACGGAGGGGTTTTTAGGATCCCATGCGGTGAGGCTCTGTGGGATCAGCATAAGCGACTCACGCAGCAGATCATTATTGCCGTTTTTTGTTAAATTGATGACGTCATCGTAATAGGAGCCGTAAGTTTCCAGATCAACAGAGGAAGACCACGATGTCGTATTTGTTGTGGGATAAGTAGCTTTATCTTCTGTATCGACAGTAATCGTGGCTGAGAGGTCGCCCGATTGTGCGGCGTTGACGATCCAGGCGCCCTTCACCTTTACGATTCGATGGTCGGTTGACTCCTTGTCTTTCATGCCGGCTTGGATCGACACTTGCGTAAGCGCATGTCTGAAGTTGAGGGAGACCGCCGTGGATGATCCCCTGTCCATGGCATTGAATGCGACAACTAAGTCCTTCTGGTCTGCGCCGTCCGCCCATATTCCGGTTCCGGCGTTACTCCCCTCACTCAGGGCGGCTTTCTTCGGCTGGAAGTTGCGGATCCACGGCTCATCGCCTTCGATGCGGAAATTTGCCCCGCTCAGCACGCCGCCGTCAGAGCTTTCTCCCGATTGGAGCGTGGTATAGCCCACGAACAATATGCGTTGGAGCGCAGCGGGCCAATATACATCATGATCCAATTTCCATGTGTTGGTCGACCCCGATTCCTTTTGGGCTATCTCTCCGCCACCGGAGGCGCCGATGATGTATTGGTCGTAGAGTACGCCGTCGGGATGCATGCCTCGAGCTACGACGGCAAAGTCTCCAAGGTTGCCGATCTTGGTCTCCGTAGCACGTGCGGAACGTCCCACCGACGCCGCGAATTTGATCGCGTTGCCTTCAGGATCGGTATTGACACTCGTCTCGACATCGGTAGCGCATGAGGTGGCTAACGACGCCACGGCCAGCAGAGCAAGAGCTCCCGCCGATTTTGTTCTGATTTTCATAACGATATAATTTTTATAAGTTACTTTTTATTATGTTGTTTGATTCATGTTGTCGATGCTTCGCTCACATAAGCAGGTCCACTTCCTCCGCGTTGTCCCAGTCGTTGACGCCGGGACTCATACCCTCGCCGGTGGCCGGGAGGTTGAGGCCGTTCAGATTTATCTCCACATGCCGGCTGTCGGAAGCGTTGTGGATCTGATCCGTCACGTCGTAATCATAATAATATTTATATGACGTGTAGACACGCAGATAATGGCGGATATTATGCGGAGTGTTGTCACCGAACACCACCACCTCCCCCTTCAGGCAGTCGGCTCCGGCATGGTTCAGCGCGAAGGGGATCGTCGCCTCTTCCCCGGCGGGACGGGAAGTGAGGGGATGCCATGCCTCCGCCATTCCGGTGATCACCGCCGAGGCATCCACCCCGGAGGTAAGGTTTTTCACTCCGGTGATAGTGATGTCGTAGACGGCTGTCACTTCCACGGGAGTGAAAAGGATCTGTTTTTCCGTATCGTCGGAGGGGAGGACAGTCACAGGAGTGTCTAGGGTATGGGCCCAGAGTGTGTCGGGCTGCTTTCTCACGGGCTGATTGGCTATTGCGCCGGGCAGCGGTGCGCTTTCGCTGCGGTTCATGGGGGCGAGGACTTCGTCGTCGGGAGTCACAAGCCTGTAATCGTCGGAATTCTGTCCCTGCTCAATGATGTATTCGGCGCCGCCGTTATGGCACAGCACGCGGTAGGTGCCTGGGCGTACTTTTATCTTACAGTCAAAGCCGGAGCGGGATTCCTGTCCCTGGCCGTCGGTAAGCTCGAAACGATAACTCTCGTCCGTATCGACGGAAAAGAACCATACCACCATAGTCTCGGGAGCGGCCTCCGGGGCCTTGCTCCAGTCGAATATGACCGTTACGGGCGACGCATGCGAGTGGTCGTAACACAACTCGCGCTGCGAACAGCCGGAAGCGCATGCCAGAACGAGCAGCGACACAAACTTGATGACAAATCCGAGATGCCCGAACCGGCATAAAAT
>USIY01000231.1 GCA_900554845.1 uncultured Bacteroidales bacterium
CCGCAAAATTAATGCCGCCTCAACTTTCTGTCAAGGCGGGCAAAGGGACGTTTACCCGATCACCACGAAGCTGATGTCCTTGGGAGATTTGTTGATTATTTCGAGAGTTACGGTATTGACGGTGTCGTCCGGGAGGCTGAAAGCGGTGCGGTATCTGCGTGCGCCGTTGACGGCGTTTTTGTTGTCGTTATGCCATTCGTTCAATCCCTTGCGGTTGGTGACGTGGATACGTACGGCCACGCGCCCTCCCGCTTCCGCTATTACGCCGAGTTCCTGTCGTCCGCGCGACGGAAAGGTGTAGACAGTCTTTCCATCGGCCTTTACAAGGCAACTTTTTGAGAATATTTTGCCGTCGGTGGTGCGGCCCCTTTTTGTGGAGGAACTGTTGATCTTGTCGGCGTTGGCGTAGGCGTCTTTACCGGCGGCGAGACTGTCCACAAATTCTTCATTGAAAACAAAGTGTCCGTCGAGCGACTCAATGTTTTCGTCTTTGCATCTCATCTGAGAGAATGGCTTGACATTCTCAAGTTTCAGTCGTGAGGCTGCCCGGGCGAGAGCGGCAGTGTCGTTGCGCTCCACGGCCTCCTGCATGGCCGAGCATGCCTCGAAGGCGGCGTCGATGCTCATAGGTTCCGTCGTTTCATTATCAACGGTCTGTGCATGAACTGCTGGAACGCACATTGCTATTGCCGCCAGCGCTATAAATCGTGCGATTGTTCTCATAATCCAATCCTTTGATTAAAACTCATTTTGTCTTATTATCAACCGGAATCCGGCCTTGTCGTTGTTGCGGTCGTTTTCGTCGATAGGCTGACGCGCGTCGATTCTAACACCCTGTGCCGCCGAGGAATAATCTCCTCCCCGAAGTACCCGGAATGCGAGTTGCCTGTCATCCTTAGCATCGGTATAAAAGGCTGACGAACAAATTTCGCTGACGTTTCCGCTCATGTTGAACAGATTGCAGTTGTTGCAGGCAAGTTCGCCGTCGCACTTATGTTTCGTTCCCCCGGAATTGGCCGAGTACCATGCCACGGCTGAGGGATCGTCGCTTCCCGAATAGATTGTGCCGCCGGGTCTCTGGCCTCCGTTGGCCGCATATTCCCATTCCTCTTCCGTGGGAAGGTCGAAAGGTATGGCGGTGAGGTTATAAAGCATTTCGGCGAACTGCATGCAGTCGCCGTACGACACATTGGTCTTAGGCAGCAGAGAATCCGTCTCGGCGCAGTTTTCGTTCATTAGAGCAGCCCATTGAGCGTTTGTTACCTCGAACATTCCCATTTTTAGAGTGTCGGGGACCACCTCCTGCATCCCTTCCAGAATATCGGCCACGGCAGCCATCTGCGGGATTCCTATTGTATCGTTGTTGCCGAAATTCAATCCGTAGGCGGCGTATTTTTCCTGAAGGGTTTCCATCATTGCGAGCCTCTTCTTCTCCGCATCGGCTTTGCGCGAGTGGTTTATCAGCAGAGTCGTTCCTATTCCAATCACCATAATGGCGATGACGGATATCACGGCAAACAGTGTCTTATTGACGATCAGGTCCGCTTTGCTTGTGAGATGCCGCCGTACTTTTGGCACCACATCCTTGAAAAGGGCGTCGGGACTGTCGCTGTAGAACACCGCCTCGTAACCCTTGATCGCAGCGATATCGTCGGGAAGTTCCAACAGGGAGAAATTATAGTCGGCGGACCGTTCAGGCACCACAGGAATGATGTGCAGCTCTTTTCGTTTCAATGCCCGGCCTATCTCGATACGGACATAATCCACGTAAGTCTCCTTCTCCACCTGGATTATCCGGTCGGCGAATTCTTCCTCCGACAGACCGGTCAGTTCGTCGTACAGCCGGACGCGTTCAGGCGTGAAATCCTCTTCGGTGTATTTGAATGAATTCTTTCCGAGCACAAGGATGAAATCCTTGACGGCGTCGATGCGGCGTATCAGCTGCGAGTTGAAGCGCCCCGAAAGGTTCTCGCGGTCGAAACTGATTCTCTTTTTATAATAAGGCTCGAGCAGATCCTTGAGATGCTCGGCCTTGTCGCCGGCGTCCCTGCGCCTGTAACTTATGAAAATGTCGTATTTCTGTTTCATGTGCTGTGGTTATTGTTGTCCGTCGAGAATAATGAAAGTGGCCCAATATTTAGGATCGTCGAAACCATGCGTACGCAGATACCGCTGGGCTTTGTTGAGAGCTATGGCGGGGGCGTTGCCGGCCATAAGGGCCTTGTAGAACTGAACCATCATTTCGGCGGTGGCGTCGTCGCTCACCTCTTTGAGACTCATCAGCAAAGTGCGGACCCCGGCGTTCTTGAATCCGCGCTGTAAGCCAAAAACACCGTCGGAACTGATTTTCCCCAAGCCCGTCTCGCATGCCGAAAGGACCGCGAGACCACACTGACGGAGGTTCATACCGGCGATGTCGGAAGCTGTGATGATTCCGGTGCCGTCGTTGAGATTGGCGCCGGCAAACGCAAGAACACTGTTCTTCATCGCGTCGTCCGTGTCCTTGGAAGTTGTAGACCGATAGTCTCCATGGGTGGCTATGTGCATTATATTGACTTTCGTGTCGTTCAAAGCCATAAACGCCGAATCGGTGGCTTCCGAATCCTTTAGAGTGAGAATGTTTCCAACTTTGCCGGCGGAAAGAATATCCGAGATCTCGGTTATTTCTCTTTTCGTGTTGTCAAGGTTGGAGAAATGAAATTCGCCGGGGGTGTTTCCTGCTGAGCCCCTCACTGCATCTGTAGCCATTTGCGTATCTTGGCTCAGTGCCGCTCCCGGTTCGTTATAATTTATGTCGCCGAACAATACGGCGGATTTAGTCTCCGGACGCCGACGGCTGTAACAAAGTTCTTTCGTGGTGGAGAGACGGTACACTTCCTTTTGGTCGCAGAGCGGCTTGCCATCGTACAGCAGATATTCTATCCCGATCGTGTTGAATTTCCCGTCAGCCGAGAAATATACTCGTTTTTTGTCTTTGAGGTAATCGGCCAGAGGCCCCCAGACCTGTTCGCCGACCGATGAATCGACATATTTATCCCGATTTTTTGAAATGGCGTCAAGGGTGTTGTTGTCGCAGATAGGAACGATTGCCGGAGTCTTCATGTCTCGGTCCAACACAATCGCCGACATTGAATGACTGTCGCCCGGAAAACCGCTGTTGACAGCAGTGAATTCTATTGCCAGATCATTTTTGGAAAGCCGTTTTCTCACGTACTTCCAATCATATCCCATATAGTCCGTGAAATCTGAGATTTCCGCGCAGTCGCTGTAGAGGGCAAGCTGCAGCTGCCGGTTCTGTTGCTGCAGTGCGAGTATCTTCTCCAGATCGGCGTCCGTGGTCGCCGAAGCACGGAGCCGGTTGATCTCCTCTGTGTTGTTTTTTGTCTCGGCGTATAACTTCTTTAGATTTTCATTGTTGCTGTCGGCTATGACTTTCTCGAAAGCAATGGATGAGTTGAGCAATATGCCCTTGGAGAGAAGCATTGCGTCGTATGCCACGGCTGCAAGCTCCGGCATGAGCGATTCGTTTTCCAAAGGGACGGCAGCCACCATATCCAGAATATCGTCGATATTTATCTTGAGTTTGTCCCATAGCGTCATGCGCTCCTGCTCGTTAAGCATGCGGAATTCATCGCGGAGTGCCTGACGGACCTCTGTCATGAAACGTTGGTAGCATTCTATGCTCCTGTCGTATTCACCTTTCATCATGTGGCATCCCGCTATCAATCCCAGCGACTGTGCGTACTGCAATTGTCCAAGATAAGTTTTTGTCAATTCAAGGGTTTCGAGCTCGTCCTTGATGATGCCGTCAAGTTTTGCGTCCTGCTGCTTTTTCGCGGCTTTCTCAATCTCTTCATCGTTGTCCTGCTTTCGACCGGCGTAAGTGTAACAGAAACTGAGGGAATTCTGAGTGTCGTTGGCCTCTTGATACATTCCAAGCGCGTGATACATGTC
>USIY01000232.1 GCA_900554845.1 uncultured Bacteroidales bacterium
GTCCGTCTCTTCGGCAGTAGTCACCGGTCTCGCGCTCGGTGCGCTCGGTCTGGTGTTTTTCAATCCGTTGCTTAATATGCTGTGTCCCGACCCGGGCATCGTGGATTTTGCCGGTGAATACATGATCATAACCGTTCCTTCGGCCGCAGTCTACATGCTCATGATAGTACTTCAGTTGTTTGTGGCGCTCGACGGGGAACCCAAGAGGGTAACTGTGGCGGTGTCCACCTGCATAGCCGTCAACCTGGTCCTGGATTACATTTTCATCGCTCTGTTCGGCTGGGGAATGTCGGGTGCCGCTTCCGCAACGGTGGTAAGTTATGTCCCCGCGATTCTGATACTTCTGGGGCATTTCCGCAAGAAAGACACATTGCGGTTCAAAGGCGTCAGAAGTGTTCGTGAGCTTCCTGCGATCATGCGTAACGGCGCTCCCTCCGGCTTCACGGGTCTCTTGATGTCCGTTCAGATTTTCTTGTGCAATATTGTAGCGATAGATTATCTTGGCACCGCCGGAGTCATTGTATTCGCCGTCTGCATGTATCTGTTGAGGCTCTCTATGATAATTCTGACAGGCACCATTGATTCCTTCCAGCCTGTGGCCTCGATACTTGCCGGCTCCGACGACAACCGCGGCGTGTCGATGGTCCTCGGCAAGGCATACGGATTCTTAGGAATCAGTCTTGTTGTGTACGCCGGCATCATGATACTTTTCCCCGGGTGGATCGGCTCGTTGTTCAGCATTAACGACGCGGCCACAATGGATGTCGTGAAGTCCGCTGTCCCCGCCTTCGCGTTCAATATCGTGCTCCAGTGCGCGGTGGGACTGCTTATACCTGTATATCAGATTTATGGCAACACCCGTCAGGCCATGATCGTTTCCATTGGCCAACCTTTGCTGCCGATGGTATTCTTCTGGCTGATGGCCGTGGTGGGAGGCAATGCCTGGTGGGGCTTTGCCATTGGCCAGGTTGTCCTGGTTCTGATATTGCTTCCGGCGGTGACGGGCCGCAAGGGCAAACGCATGCCTTTCTTCCTTATCCCCGAGCAGTCGGCCCAGAACGTCTTCGACACGAGTGTGGTGCCCGACATGAAGGACGCGGGGACCCAGCTGATTGAAGCGGACCGTTGGCTCGCCGAAGGAGGAGTGGACCAGAATCTCCGCTTCCGTATAGGCGTGACATGCGAGGAAATATTGAAGAACATTGTGGATCATTCGGAGAAACTCGACCGAAAGGTGCCGTCCGTCGATGTGCGCATATCACTGCAGCCGGATGAGGTGACGGCCGTGATCCATGACGCAGGACGTCCTTTCAATCCCGTGGAACAGGATCCTGAGACCGGACTCGGTCTGCTGATAGCAAAAAAGAGTTGCGACAGCATGAAATACGAGTATATGTTCCACCAGAATATCCTGACTATGACATGGGCCACTGAAAATGCCCGTAACAACGACAATTAAAACAACTGCATATGAGACAATCCCCTTTAAGCCAGAGCCAGTTGGGAATTTACCTTGGCTCGGCCTACCGAGAAGACCTGGCATACCATATAGCCTATGCCTTTAGATTTCCCGCGGACACTGACGTGTCTCGTCTGGAAGCTGCGTTGAAGAAAGTAATGGCGTGCCACCCGGCGTTGAACGTGGCCATAGTAACGGATGAGAACGGCGAGGCCATGATGGAATGGGACGGCGAGACATTGCCGGAAATCCCCGTCAAATCAATGACTGACGCTGAATTTGAAGACCTGAAACGACACCTGATAAAGCATATCGACGTGCCCGGCGAGGGGATGTGTCGGTTCGAGATAGTACGCGCCGAGAGCGCGGTATGGCTTACCATGCTGGTGCACCACATTATTTACGACGGCTCTTCGATGCGCGTTTTCCTGCGCGATCTCGACATTGCCATGAAAGGAGGCGATCCGGAAAAGGAGACTTTTACATGCTTTGATTTCGCAGAACGGGAGCTGGCGTCGCGTTCCGGCGCCGAATTTGAGGCTCAGAAGGAATATTATTCCAAGACTTTCGGTGATTTCGACTCCGACGGGGCCGCCATCTATCCGGATGCCAAGGGAGAGTTTGGATTCAGCCATAAGGTGTTCCGCCTCACTACTCCGGTATCGGAATTCAAGGGTGGCTCGGCGGTCGCCAACGCCGCTATGGGCATAGCTTTGGGAGCCTTCACGGGCCGTGACGATGTGATGTTCACGACAGTGTTCCATGGGCGCAACACCCATGACACCGACAATACCATAGCCATGATTGTCCGTACGCTTCCGGTGCGGTGCCATCTCGGCAAGGACGTCACCGGCGCCGAACTGATCGGCGAGATGAGGCGTCAACGCGACGACACGCGGGCCAAAGATCTCTTCTCATTCTCAGATTTTGCGGCCATGACAGGATATGAGCAGAATGTGCTGTTCGGTTATCAGGGCCGTTTGCTCAATATGGATTCATTATGCGAAGGAATGACTCTGGAGCGTCTTGACGCAGGCGATACCGGAGTTCCCGTGACTATACAGATGTACGTGTCGGACCAAGGTATTGACGTGGACGTGATCTGGCGTTCGGACATATATTCTGAAGTTGCCTTGGATCGTCTTGTCGCCACTCTCGATCTGGCATTGTCGCAGCTGTGCGATCCTTCCAACGCTTCCCGTCCGGTAAGTGAGTTCAGTATTGTCGGCGAAGCGGCAGAAAACGAGCTGAAACAACTTGAGAACTGCCCGGCTCTTGATTTTGACCGTTCTGTGCCCTTGGAGGGTGTCATTGCCGCTGTCGCGAGAGAAGTCCCCGAGAAGCTGGCCCTGGTGACCGACGACAAGAGCTATACCTACGGAGAACTGGACCGGATCTCCACAGTGATGGCGCAGAATCTTGTGGCGCAAGGAGTGGAGAAGGGAATGGTGGTCGGAGTTATGATCCCGCGTTCGGAATGGATGGCGCTGATTCCGCTGGCAGTAATGAAGGCCGGCGCCGCATATATGCCGCTGGATCCCACTTTCCCCGAGGAACGGCTCACGTTCATGACCGATGACGCTTCCGTTAAGGTGATTCTTACCGTGGATGGTCTTGCCGACAAAGTGCTTCCGTCTTACGGAGGACGTATCATCGACGCCGCGTCACTTGCCGAAGGCGAGGCCAAGCCTGTGACGGAGTGGCCCGCGGCACCCGCATCGCCTTTTGTGGTGCTTTATACTTCCGGTTCCACCGGGAAACCTAAAGGAGTGACGCTGACCCGCGGCAACATACTGAACTACAGCCATGATTATGTGAATATCGTTCAATTGGGACTGGAGGACCGGGTGCCGGCGTACGCCAATTTCGGTTTCGACGCCCATATGATGGACCTCTACCCCACTCTGATGTCGGGGGCGACTCTATACATACTCAACGAAGAACTGCGCCATGACCTCGACGCCATGCACGATTACTTCGTGAAGAATGAAATAACGGTTGTCTTCCTTACCACGCAGATCGCCTGGCAGATGATCACCCTTTACGAGTTCCCGTCGTTGCGCTGGCTGGCCTGCGGCGGCGAAAAGCTCCCTCCCGTGGGGAAATTGCCGTTCCGATTCGCCAATCTCTACGGACCTACTGAATGTACCCTCATAGCCACATACTTTATGCCTCAGGGAGAAACGGACGGTTCCGTCATCGGCCGTCCCATTCCGGGTTATGGACTCCGTGTGCTTGACAAACATGGACGGCGTGTGCCGCGCGGCGTTCCGGGTGAGTTGGTGATTCTCGGCGCCGGCGTGGGCGTAGGCTACCTGAACCGTCCGGAGCTGACCGCCGAGAAATTCGTGACCATCGAAGGCGAAAGAGCTTACCGTACCGGTGACCTCGTTCGTTGGAACGAAGACGGCGACATACAGTTCATGGGACGTATGGACGGTATGGTCAAGCTGCGCGGTCTGCGTATAGAGC
>USIY01000233.1 GCA_900554845.1 uncultured Bacteroidales bacterium
GCAGAAGGAGCAGAAGCAGAAGGCTACCAAAGTCGTGGTCAAGGAGATCCGTTTCGGACCTCAGACCGATGACCACGATTACAACTTCAAGCTGAAACACGCTCAGGGATTTCTGCGCGAGGGTTCCAAAGTGAAGGCGTACGTGTTCTTCCGCGGTCGCTCCATCCTGTTCAAGGAGCAAGGCGAGGTGCTGTTGTTGCGTTTCGCCAACGACCTGGAGGATCTGGGTAAAGTCGAGATGATGCCCGTTCTGGAAGGAAAGCGCATGACCATAATGCTCACGCCGCTGAAACCGGCCCAGAAGAAGGACAAGGCCGTCCCCGAGCCGTCCAAGAAGGAACGCAAGGCCGCCGAGCGCGCGGCCGCCGAAGCTCAGTCCAATGTCGAGACCCCAGAGATCGAAGACATCGACGAGGATGAGGCCGACGACGTGAATTAACCGAATATTTGGATACATTAGAGACCGTAGGCACCAGGTGCCGAGGTTTTAAACAACTAAAAACATAAAAAAATGCCTAAAGTAAAGACCAATGCCGCGTCCAAGAAGCGCTTCGCGCTCACCGGCACGGGAAAGATCAAGCGTAAACACGCTTACCACAGCCACATCCTGACGAAGAAGTCCAAGAAGCGCAAGCGTAATCTGGACCACACGACACTCGTTGCAAGCACCAACATGAAACAGGTTCGCGACCTGCTCAATCTTCGTTAAATCAGTCATGGGTCCGGGCCGGCAGCGCCCTTGCCCGATTATCAACATTAAATAACCGAAATACCAGCAAATAAGAGTTTAAGGACCGCTGGATTTCAAAAAACAAGAAAAAGATGCCAAGATCAGTAAATCACGTGGCCTCACGTGCCAAGAGAAAGAAAATATTGAAACTTACGCGCGGCTATTATGGCAGCCGTCGTAACGTCTGGACCGTAGCGAAGAACACCTGGGAAAAAGGTCTGACCTACGCATACCGCGACCGCAAGCAGAAGAAGCGCAACTTCCGCGCCCTCTGGATTCAGCGCATCAATGCCGCCGCACGTTTGGAGGACCTCAGCTACAGCAAGCTGATGGGTCTGATTCACGCCGCCGGTATCGAGATCAACCGCAAGGCCCTGGCCGAACTCGCCGTGAACCATCCCGCCGCTTTCAAGGCTATCTGCGATAAGGTAAAGAAGTAATTTTCATCACGCCATACCGAAAGCCGACCCTCAGGGCCGGCTTTCTCTTTTCCTTGTCACTCTCCACAATCAGTACGTCCGCATCATGAACACTGTCATCTCAATAGCCAAAGGCATCGCCATCATCCTGATGGTGGCCGGGCATGCCGAAGGCCCCGGGCTCTTGACCAATTTCATCTATACCTTCCACATGCCGCTTTTCTTCATTGCGGCCGGTTACTTCTTCAGCCGAAAGTATCTTGACGATCCTTGGTCATTCATTTCAAAACGTATCAAGGGTCTCTATTTCCCCTTTCTGAAATGGAGCCTATTCTTCCTTTTGCTGCATAATGTCTGGTTTCATTTCGGCATTCTCAACGAGCAATACGGCAACTGGACGGGAGGAGTGACCCATCCATACACCCTGAAATCGGCGTGCCACCGCATCTTTCTGATGGTGACGGGCATGGCGGGTTACGATGAGTTCATGGCCGGGGCGTTCTGGTTCTTCCGGGGACTGTTTGTGGCAAGTATCGTCTTTCTGTTGCTGTACAAGCTTCTTGACTCCGGGACCGGACTGAAGCCTGAGGCGTGCGTCGCCGTGATATGCGCGTCGATGGTGGCTCTGATGGCTTTGCGCATCAACTACAACATCAAGATCACCACGATTCCCAACGGGGGCTGGCGCGAAATGTGGGGAATCTTCTTTTTCGGAGTCGGTGTTCTGTATCGTAAATACGAGTCCGCGATAGGCGACCGTTACTGGCTCTCGGCATTGTGCCTGCTTTTCTTATGTTTTGCGGCCGTGCAGCGTTATCACGGCATGAACAACGGCGCAGCCATGCAGGATTTATGGACATTGCCGTTGACCGGCATGGCCGGTTTCCTGCTCGTGCATCATATTTCCGTCCTGCTCGACGCCGCGGACACCGTGTTGCGAAGACTATTGGTATTCATCGGCAACAACACCCTATATGTCTTCATCTTCCATATACTGGCGTTCAAGCCCGTCAGTATGCTGAAAATATGGTGGTACGATCTGCCGTTCGCACAGATCGGCTGTCACATGGTGATCCACGACCATCGTCCCGACCTGTTCTGGATCATCTATACGGCTGCCGGAGTAGCCCTTCCGCTCCTTATCCTCGTGGCAATCCGCAAGATCAAGGGCTCCGGCATTCTCCTGCGCCTGCAGCAACGCGTCAGCCTCCGCTCCACACGACAAGCCTAACCCTTTTTATTTCATTAAAAAGTGTTAACTTTGCAGCCGGATATGAAGGTCAAATTGAATTGCAATTAAAACAACTGATGAATATAAGGAAGATTGGCATTGTCCTTGTCGCGTTAATGGCGACTGGAATCAACAGTGCGGCTGCCGGAGAGGCAAGCGGGGACAGCGTACGCGATTCGGAAACAAAAGTTAAGTTCAGGCCGGTAGGACGAATACTGCTGGACGGCGCTGTTTACGGTCCCGACGGCAACGGCTTCACCGACGGTGTGCAGATTCCCGACTTGCGCGCAGGCGTGGCCGTGGATTACGGAAAATGGAGCGCCATGATAGATATAGGCTTCGGATACTTCAAGCTCAGCATGAAGGATGTATATATACAGTATAAATTCGATAAGGCGAACACACTCCGGGCCGGTTACTTCTTCCATCAGTTCGGACTACAGACTTCCACCGGAGCCGCCAACAAGTGTGACATCGTGATACCTGTTTCCGACACCTATTGGGGCACTTTCAGCAGGAACTTCGGCGTGATGTACACCATGAACAAGCCCCGCTTCTTCATGGCGACAAGCCTCTTGCTCGGCAACAACAACAGCATTACCGACGACAAGATCACCCGGATAAGCCTTGGAGGTCTTGGCCGTTTCGTATGGCGCCCCATAGCCCGGACGGGAAAGATTGTTCAGGCGGGAGTCAGCGCCGGATATCAGAGTCCTACACATAAGCGCAATGCCGACGGTGAGTCGCAACCCGGTTCGTTCACCTTGGGAGCCAATTTCCCCACACAGGTGGTGAGGGTGAAAATGATCGGAGCTACCGTCGACAACGCCGGCAACCAGTTCAAACTGTCACCGGAACTGCTGCTCAGTCTTGACCGTTTTGCCCTGGAATCGCAATATTACTATATGAACATCAACCGCGTCGGGATGCCCCATTATCAGGCGCAAGGCGCTTATGCATGGCTGCGCTGTCTTCTGCTCGGACAACGGCAGTACACATACGCGCCCGCAGTGGCCGGTATCGCCAACCCGGGGCCGAAGACCCTCGAGATCGTCGCCGGTTACGATTATGTCAACGCCGGCTACAAAGACATCCGCGGAGGAATCTCCAACGACTGGTCGCTGACATTCAACTACTACTTCAACAAATACGTCACCGCCCGCTTAGGCTACCGCTACTCCTACGTACGCGGCAGTTCTGTATGTCCCGACCGACACGTCAACATCGCCCAGCTCCGACTCCAGTTCAAATTTTAATTTTGCAATACGAGCGCATGGGAAAGGTAAGGTGATTGGGAAGAGGCTATGAGTTGAGATACGCGACCCCGCTGGGGTCGCTGTTTTTTGCGCGAGTTACAACCCAGGGTCAGGAATTTGCCTGTGGCAAATTCCTGACCCTGGGCCAAATTACGCGACCTCTCCGAGGTCGTGACACCACTACCCTTCTTCTTTTTATGCCACAGCATATCTGATCAATACTTCGGTTATTTTTTGAGAGTTTGTTAACGGCTCCGAGGAGCCAAGTG
>USIY01000234.1 GCA_900554845.1 uncultured Bacteroidales bacterium
CCCTATCATGGCGGGGAGAGCAACATTCTCGCGTGCCGTGAACTCCGACAACAATTGATGGAATTGAAAGATGAATCCTATGTTGCGGTTTCGGAAGTCGGAAAGCTTTTTATCCGACAGTCCCGTCACCCTTACACCGTCGTACAACACTTCGCCCGAATCGGCGGGATCCAATGTCCCGGCTATCTGCAGAAGAGTGGTTTTCCCGGCGCCCGATGGTCCAAGAATCGTTGCTATTTCCCGTTCTCCCACGGACAGACTGACATCGCGCAACACTTGTAGATTTCCGTATGATTTGTTGATGTTTTTAATTTCCAACATGTTGTTTGTTGTTGTTAAGGGCGGCTAATTTGATTATGACTTTATTGGCCAGGAATATGCCGAAAATTGCAGGAATCGATGCGATTGTCCCGAAGCTGGAGCGCTTGTTTGGCTCATTCAACTCTATTACCGAGCGGCGCCGAGGAGCCTCCGTGCTTGCCACTACTTCGAGCCCGTGACGGATGCCTTCTTTACGCAACCGTTGTCGGACGACACGTGCCAGCCCGTCCTCTCTGGTCTCCGAAATGTCGAAATATCCAACGCGAGTCGGGTCAATTCTTCCTCCGGCGCCCATGGAGCTGATTATCGGGATTTTATGTGTGAGACAATGGATTATCAAAGCCATTTTGGGAGCTACGGTGTCGATGGCGTCGATGACGTAATCATACCCGTCCCCGAGAAGCTCCGGTACGTTTTCGGCCGTAATGTATTGCTGCAGGGTCTTTGTCTCGATTTCTGGATTGATGTCACGGAACCGTTGTGCGAACAATTCGACTTTCGACTCATCCACAGTGCCGTGCAGGGCGATCAGCTGGCGGTTGATGTTGCTGACCGCCACATTGTCGGCGTCGATCATCGTGATGTGTCCCACGCCGGTTCGGGCCAGCATTTCGGCGGCGTATCCTCCTACGCCTCCAACACCGGCCACGAGCACGCGCGACGAGGCAAGACGCGAAACCGCATCTTGCCCAAGCAATGTCTCGGTACGGTCGTACCAATGTTCCATCAATAACCCGTCTGCTGCTGCCAGCTGCCTTTGAAACCTGTTTCTTCCAGAGTCTTCACGACTTCAGCCGCCGATTCGGCGTTCTCAGGAATGCCGTGGACTTCCAGCACCTTGTCGGCGTCTTCCAGATCCATGTCCCATTGAGCGTTGGGAAATTTATTGTTCATGGCTTCCAAAATGCGGGCCTTGCAGCCTGCGCATCGTGCGTTGGTTTTGAATTTCATATCTTTATTTTATTAAGTCTTAGCGAATTTGTAACTACGCATACCGAGCTGAGCGCCATGGCGGCCGACGCGAACATCGGGTTGAGCAACCATCCGAAAGGATACATGACGCCGGCGGCAAGAGGTATGCCGATCAAGTTGTAAATGAACGCCCAGAACAGATTCTGATGAATCACGCGGAGCGTCTGGCGCGAGAGATTGAGGGCCGTCGGTAGCTTTGAGATATCTCCGGACGCAAGCGTGAGTTGTGCGGTCTCGATTGCGATGTCCGATCCACCTCCGAGCGCTATGGAAACATCGGCTTTGGCCAACGCTTCGGCATCGTTGATGCCGTCTCCGCACATGGCCACTTTATGTCCCTCGGACTGCAGTCGCTCCACTGCTTTCAGCTTCTGTTCGGGCAATGTTTCGGCTATGACAGTGTCTATGCCTACTGCATCTGCCACTGATATCGCCGCCGATCGTCGGTCGCCGGTAAGAAGTTCGGGAGTTATGCCGTCTGCTTTAAGCCGTTCGATCATTTGTTTAACGCCGGGACGCAATGAATCACGGATTCCTATGGCTGCCGCGAGTCTGTCATCACGGGTCACCACCACGATGCTCAGTCCCTCTCGCTCCATATCCGCTATGTGCATTCGCAATTCCATATTCTCGGACGTCTCAGCCAAGGCAGGGCTCCCTATCTCATAAAGCACGCCGCCCGAAGCGCAGCTTATGCCCCGTCCCGGTGTGTAACGGAATTCTTCAGGATCCATTTTTGCTATGCCTTCCTTCTGGAAGTGCGTGCAGATAGCTTCCGCCAACGGATGTGTGCTGCGGGCCTCTGCGCCGTAGATGGCGCGTTTTACGGAGCCTCGCTCTTCCGGGGTAAGTTCCGGAGCAAGGAATATGTCGCTGACTTCCGGATGACCGGTGGTCAAGGTCCCGGTTTTGTCAAAGATTACGGTATCTGTTTTTGACAGTTGCTCCAATGCGGAGGCATCCTTGATCAGAATGCCGTTGGAGGCGCCTCGCCCTATGCCTACCATTATCGCAGTGGGAGTGGCCAGTCCTAAAGCGCAGGGGCATGCTATCACAAGCACTGATAGGGATGTGACGAGTGCCTGCGGAAGATAATGAGAGTCTATAAGCATCCATACGGCAAACGTGATTATGGCCAAGAGAATGACCGTCGGCACAAATATGGAGCTGATCTTGTCGACTACACGCTGTACGGGAGCCTTTGAACTTTGCGCCCGACGCACGGAGGCTATGATGCGTGCCAGTTCGGTGGCGGCGCCGACGCGTCTGGCCTTGACGGTGAGAGTCCCGTTGTTGCATAATGTCCCGGCCACGACTTCCGAGCCTTTAGTTTTCTCCACAGGAATCGGTTCTCCCAACAACATGCTCTCGTCAACGGCGGCTGTTCCTTCCGTGACAGTGCCGTCAACGGGGACTCTCTCCCCGGGGCGCACCAGAAGCAGGTCGTCGGGGCGTATGTCGGAGATGGGCACGGATTTGGATGTGCCGTCAGGATTGACCAGAAGCGCATCCTGGGGTTGAAGTCTCATCAATGCACGCAATGCGTCGCCTGTGTGCCGTTTGCTGCGGGCTTCCATGTATTTACCCGTAAGTACGAACGCTATGATCATGGCGGCTCCTTCATAATAGAGGTCGGGCGACATACCTTTATGTGCGAGATAATCCGGCCAGATGGTGTTGAAGAGAGAAAAAAGAAAACTCGCCAATGTGGAAATCGCCACCAGGGTGTCCATGGAGGGTGCGAGCGCTTTTACGGCATTGAATCCGCGCCGGTAGAAGCCTTTCCCACAAAACGCCATGACCGCGAGTGTCATGAGCATGTAGATCCACTTGTCGCCGGGGAAACTAAGGTGAGACATGCACATTACGGCCAAAGGAAGGGTGAGCGCCCATGCCACGATCATCTGTAATGTCAAAGTGCGGAATTCCTTTGCCTCTTGATTTCGCGCCGCTTCATCGGCCTTTTCCTGATCGTTCTCGACGATCAGTGCGTATCCTGCCTGGTCTATCGCTCGTGCCATCGCTTCAGGATCAGTCTCTGTCGGATTCCATGTCACGGAAAGAGTCCCGGCGGCATAGTTTACTTCCGACTTTATTACGCCGGGCAAACTTTCTACTGTTTTTGCGACTGTATTGGCGCAGACCGCGCACATCATCCCTATGACGGGGAAGATGCCGGACTCGGTTTTTACAGGTTTCTGATTCGCCATTCTTTAGGATACAGGTTATTGGCTCGCGTTCCAAGGTTCTTGACCATTCCGAGACGCTGGCCACGATATGTTATAACCGCCAGTCCACGTGGTGTGTCGGACGGTAGTGTTATAGGATTGTGCCGCAAGTATTCCAATGCGGTTTCAAGTTCAACCTCTATCGAGGGGTATTTGTTCGCGTCGAAATCAAGACTGAGAGGGGCGGAAGCATCGGGGACAAGATCTCGTCCTTTTAAAGCCGGAGGAGGGAAGCCGTCGGTGACCACACGGCACTTTTTCAGCACTCGGTCCAATATTTTGCGGGAATTCTTCTGATGTGCCGACGTGCCTTCTTTCCTCAGTACCGCCACAAACAGCCCTTCCCCCCGCGATATAT
>USIY01000235.1 GCA_900554845.1 uncultured Bacteroidales bacterium
GTTTCAGCATAGGCCGTGCCGACTCGGGTATCGACATAATCCAACGGGGATTTTGAATACATTGAAGAAACAAGGACAAAAAGTCCGGATATCATAATTAAATTGCGATGCAGGAAAGTTTTCATGTTGCAAATTTAAGAAGCATTGTGTTACTTTGCAAAATTATTGCAAATTTTCATTATAATACGATTTCTAATATGCATGATATAACTTCGGCCGACATACCTGCGCCTGAGAAAGGGAAAAGAATTCTCGCGCTGGACGTGATGCGAGGGATGACCATCGCCCTTATGATAGTAGTGAACAATTCCGGTGGACCTGAAAGCTACAGTCAGTTGCAGCATAGCGTTTGGAACGGCATGACACTTTGTGATCTGGTGTTCCCGTTCTTTCTTTTCATAATGGGTGTGACCACTTATTTGTCGTTGTCTAAAAATGGCTTCAAGCGGGAAGGGAAGACAATTGTCAAGATATTTCGCCGGACTGTGTCAATTCTGCTCGTGTGCTGGCTCCTCCATTGGTTTGACAATGTTTGCGCGGGTAAAGGCTGGCTTGATTTCACAAGTCTTAGGCTTACCGGAGTGTTGACCCGTATAGCGCTATGCTATTGCATAATGTCGTTGATGGCCTTGTACATGTCAAGGAAAGCTATTGTGATTGCCGGTATTATGTTGCTGGTTGTTTACGGCGCGTTGCTGCTGTTGTTCAACGGATATAATAATGATCTTACGAATGTCAACGCCGTTGTGGACAGATGGCTGTTGCCGGAAGGAAATCTTTATACGAAAAAAGCAATTGACCCGGAGGGCTTGCTCGCCACTTTGTCAGCTGTGGCACATACTATCATTGGTTTCTGTTGCGGATGGCTGATCAAGCGCAAAGTCTCTCTTGATAGTCGATTGCTTGATTTATTCGTATGCGGTGTAATGCTTATATGTGTGGGTTTGTTGGTAAGTATCGGATTGCCGATCAACAAACGTATCTGGTCACCCAGTTATGTATTGGTAAGCTGCGGTATAGCGTGTGCATTGCTGGCTACGTTGTCATATTTTATTGATCTGCACGGTTATCGTAAGTCTTTCACCTTTTTCGAGACATTCGGAGTGAATCCGTTGTTCCTGTATGTTTTGGCGGAGGCCTTCGGTACAGCCGCTGGGTATTCAGGCATTACTGACGTAGTATATGAGGGAATCAATACTCTGATTCCGTCACCATGCTTTGCTTCGCTGGTATATTCTCTTCTTTTGCTTATGGTTATGACGGCGATTGCATATCCGTTGTATCGGAAGCGGATTTACATTAAATTGTGATGTGACAGGAAAAAGACGGTACTTCGATAAGAGGACCGTCTTTTTGATGATGGATCTATAATACAATAAATTAAGTAAGTATCTGCGACGAACAGGGATAAACGTCTCGGTTCATTAAATCATGTATTTCTCAGTTATATATTGACAGATCGGTAAAATTGCCGATGGAAATTATTTGTGAATATAGAATAATATTTGTAATTTTGCGCGTCGAATGGTTGGCGCAAGCCATTAATAGGGAACCGGGTGAGAATCCCGGACAGTCCCGCTGCGGTGAGCCCCATTTAGATTGAAGGCTGTATTCTTTGAGAACAAGACGTTGAAAACGTGAAGTTCAGCCACTGGCTTTAATAGGCCGGGAAGGTGTGCCTGAAATCGGGGTAAGTCCGAAGACCTGCCATTTCGAAATATGTTGAACCACTCTTTCGAGGAAAAGAGAACATATGAAATCGGTAGGATTAGTTAAAGAATCGGCAGTTCTTGTAATTTTTGCGTTCTTTTCCGGGGCCTTGACTGCAGCTCCGGCATTTGGCATGCCTGTACATGAACCTGTGAATGCCGAGAAAAATGGGCGATCGGTTCATGAGGACAGCGTGGCCAAAGATTTGCAGGAATTTGAGGTGGTGTCGGAACGTGTGCGGAAAGAGGTGATCAGCACCGCTCCCTTGTTCACCATGAGCGAGGAGAGAATGAAGGTGATGGGAGTAACCGATATAAGTGACGCCCTTCATCGTCTGCCCGGAGTGAATATCCGCGATTACGGGGGTGCCGGCGGTATGAAGACTGTATCGGTACGAGGGTTCGGAACTACGCATACCGGTGTGATATATGACGGTATAGTGTTGAGTGACTGTCAAAGCGGAAAAATTGATTTATCAAGGTATTCCCTTGACAATGTGGGCAGCATATCGCTGATAGTTGGGGACAACAGCGATATATTTATACCTGCCAAGGCTTCGGCGTCCGCGGCAACTGTAATTCTTTCAACACAATCGGTGCCGTCCGCACAGGATTCCTTATGGCATCTCACTGCTCAGATGCGTGTAGGCTCGTTCGGAACTTATAATCCGTATTTGAGTATAGGCAAAAGTCTTTCTTCGAAATTTTCCTTCTCCATTATAGGAGAATATACTCATGCAAAGAATGATTATCCTTTTACACTGTATAACGGAATAAGGGTTACCCGCGAGCGTCGGAACAACAGCATGATGAACTCCGGACATGGAGAGATCAACACCCGCTGGAGAATCACTCTGACTTCCACCCTTGACGCGAAAGTGTATTATTACGATAATGACCGCCAGCTCCCGGGTCCTGTGATTCTTTACAATAATGAAAGCCATGAGAAACTGCATGACCGCAATTTCTTCGGCCAGCTTATGTATAAGAATTTGTCATTGAATAAATTCTCTTTCCAGGGGCTTGCCAAGTTCAATTGGGACTCCTCGCATTATCATGATGAGGACGGAAAATACCCCGGAGGCATATACGATGAAATTTATTATCAACGCGAGACATATCTTTCAGGCTCGGCACTGTACATGCCAACCGATTGGCTGACATTCAATTACTCCGCGGATTATATCTACAATAGCCTGACATCCAACCAACTGAATGTAATAGGTTCATGGCGTCATTCCATACTTCAGACTTTGACCGGCAAGTTCCAGAATTCATGGCTGATAGCGACGGCAAGGTTGTTATGGTCAATTTATGACAACGGCGCCAAAGAAGGAGAAAGCTCGGAAGACAGAAACAAACTGTCTCCCTCAGTGAGTCTGTCGATACAACCGGTAAAGGACAAGCTGTTTTTTGTCCGGGCATCCTATAAGAATATATTCCGTATGCCTACTTTCAATGAAAGCTACTATTATCATATGGGCAGCGCGTCGTTGAAACCCGAGGACACCCAACAATTCAACATAGGTTTGACATGGCAGTACAATTCCACAGGATGGTTGCGGTCGATAGTTTTGACAGGCGACACATATTACAACAATGTGCGTGACAAGATAGTAGCCATTCCGACAAATATGTTCATATGGTCCATGACCAATATGGAAAAGGCCAGGGCTTTCGGCGCGGACATCACTCTCGGAGCATCATTCAGACTGTCACGAGCACAACAGTTGGTCTTCAACGGCAACTACAGCTGGCAGCGGGTGCAACCGCGGACATCTCCGCAGAATCCGGATTATAACAAGCAGGTGGCCTATACACCTGAACATTCCGGAGCCGCCTCTTTGGCTTGGGAGAACCCATGGGTTGATGTCGTTGTCCATACAACCGGTGTCAGCGAAAGATACGGGACAAATTCGAATCTTCCGATAAGCCGTATCAAAGGGTATATGGAAACTGGATTGACATTGATGCATTCTTTAAAGTTCAAACGGAACACAATAGATTTGAGGTTCGATGTGACAAATATGTTTGACAAACAATATGAGATAGTCGCGTCATATCCGATGCCCGGAAGGGCATGGAAAGTGACTGTGGCCTATAAATTGAACTAACAACAGCATAATATAAAATTAATTCAAAATGAAGAAATTAGGATTGCTGCTGACA
>USIY01000236.1 GCA_900554845.1 uncultured Bacteroidales bacterium
ATTGTGTGGTGTAGGCATAAGAGTCCTGCGGCAAAGTGGCGCCGGCATGACAGTCGGTGAAGTCGGCGTCCGCACCGCCCGCGAAACCGCCCACGTACCTATAGCCGGCCACACTGCCGCTTGTATAGCAGCGGATGAACCTCGCGGTTCCGTAGCCGTCGTCGCCATAGCCCAGAAAGCCTCCTACATAGTCGGATGTCGGGGCGTCGATGCGCCCGGTGCGTATGCAGTCGACAAATTCTGATTTCGCGGTCCTGCCGATCATACCTCCTATGTAGGAGGACTGTTCGGGAATTGATATGTTTACTGACGAAATGCACACCCTGACTTTGGCGTCACCGGCGCCGATAAGGCCTCCGACGCTCGACTTGCCTTCAATCGTGCCGTTCACCTCAATTGAATCCAGCCGGCATCCCTCTTTGGATGTGCAGGCGAATGCTCCGATATTGGAGTTGCCGATAAGCATCACGCGACGCATTTCAAGATTGTGGATATAGGCGCGCTCGCCAAGCGAGTAAAAAAGGCCTCCGTAACCGGCGTCGGTGTAGCAATAAAGGTTCTCGATGTAATTGTCACACCCGTTGATGACGCCGTTGAAATCGGTTGAGCCGCCGTTGATATTGTTGTGTCCGGCGGGTTCCCAGCCCTTGCCGTTGGCTACCGACATCGTGTTCAGGTTAAGGTTGCGGGTGATCTCGAAATATTTTCCGTCATGAGTCTCCCCCCGGGTCATAGGATCGGACACCCTCGTCATGAAGTCGTCGCCGCTCGCTATTATCCACGGGTCGTCTTCTGTCCCCGAGCCGATGGAATTGGCCCCGACATTGAACGAGCTTCCGAAGTGGATGTTGTTCGGATCCTCTATATTAAGGCGCGCGCCTACATAAACAGTGTCCTCCTTAGCCTCGTCATCGCTACGGACCGACATGTTTTTGCCCGCGAAAGTGATGGCGTTCAAGTGATACATCTGATGCGGAAGTTCGGAGAGAATGGGATCGTCGCCCTCTATGTAGAGAGAGTCAGTGTCGGCCGAAAGAAATATATTGACTGGATAATTCACATGGTCTTTTCGCCCGCGCAGATGTATCCGGCAGGAAAAACGATCTATCACCTTGTCGAAACGCGACAGGCGCGGCACGCTCAGCTTCAGCTCACGGATACCGACTTCCGAGCCTGGGATTCTGTTCTCTTTCGGTTGTTCGGTGCCGACGACGTCCTCGCTGCATCCTGTGGCTCCGGCGAGCGACACCGCCGCCGCCAGGACACAGAACATCTTGCGCATCAGATGTAGGTTCATACGTAGATAGTTTGTGGAATTTTTTACAAAGATAATACCAATATGTCATAATCACAAACATCCATTTCTTAACTTCTTAATCCTCAATGCCGCATAGTGCCGTAATCTATCCGAAATCTATTGCCGTCATTCCCGTCGGACGCTGCAATGACCCCATTGACGCCCCATCCGGCACTTCCCCGATTATAATATTGACGCAATTGTTCCATGCCTGTTTTTTTATAAGGCGAAGAATGATTATATTTGCATTTGTAACAAACAACACACCGTCTATGAAAAGATATCCGATACTGTTGTCCGTATTGCTCACTCTCGTTTTATCCTCGGCAACCAATGCTTCTGCCCTTACCGGTTCCTGGCGCGGAGAACTTGAATTAGGGCAGATGAAACTGCCGTTGGTGTTCAATTTTACAGAAACGCAAGACGGCAGGACTGAGGCGACACTCGATTCACCGGCGCAAGGAGCCAAAGGTATTTCCACAGAAGTGACGCTCTGCACCGGCGATTCCGTCTCCCTGAAATGCAATGTTATCGGAGCCTCCTATGCAGGCAGGATAACGTCCGGCATGATCAAGGGAGTCTTTACGCAACGAGGATATTCGTTCCCGCTCGACCTTACGCCGGAGACGCCATTGGAAGAACGACGTCCGCAGACGCCAAAACCACCTTATCCTTACACTGTGACAGACACTACGTTCACGGCTCCCGACGGTGCCGTGCTGAGCGCCACTCTGACCGTGCCGATGCAGACAAGCAGCAAGAAAATGCCGGCGGTTGTAATGATTACCGGCAGCGGACCGCAGAATCGTGATGAAGAAATATTCGAGCACCGGCCTTTTGCAGTCATCGCCGATTTCCTTGCCCGCAACGGCATCGTATCGTTGCGGTATGACGACCGGGGCACCGGCAAATCTTCAGGGAATTTCTCCACTGCCACCACATCCACATTCAAGGAAGACGCGGAAAGCGGGCTCTCGTTACTGCGCGGTCTTCCCTGCGTGTACAAGGCCGGCGCGCTGGGACATTCCGAAGGGGGCACGATAGCCCTCATGCTCGGCGCCGAAAAGAAAGCTGATTTCATTGTTTCTCTCGCCGGCATGGCCATCACGGGAAAAGAGACTATGATGAGGCAGAACAGCGACGCGCTTGATCATGCAGGGTTCGGCATCGAGGACAAGGAGAACAGCATGAAACTGATCTCGTCTTTTTTTGACGAAATCGACAGGCAGCACAAACATGGAGAATCTTTGCCAATCGACATAGATTCGATAGCGGCAGCGATCGGAGTAAAAGTCAATCCTCAGATAGTCTCGTTGCTCAAAGCCAACCAAAGGACGCGCACACCTTGGCTTGACGCCTTCATCGGAATAAATCCACAAGAATTCATTAAAAATATCAAATGTCCTCTTTTAGCCGTCAACGGAGAAAAGGACACTCAGGTCCGTCCCGACAATCTGACAGTAATCAAGGACCTTGCGCCGCATGCCCGAATCATGTCCATGCCGGGACTCAATCATCTGATGCAACATGCCGCGACAGGGGGAGTGGAGGAATACGGAGACATCCGTGAAACCATATCTCCGGAAGTGCTTGACGCAATTGTTCAATTTATAAACTCTTTATGACCTGAACACACAAAAAGGGGAAGGCTTGCCGGTGACTTCGGACAGAAAGTCGCCGCTTACCTCGGCAATTCGCCCGTGGCCGTCACAGTGCTGGGACTGCAGAAAGAGTTCCTGGACCGCTACGACGCCAACGAAGTGCTGCGTGCCAACTCGCTCACGCCTCAGCAAGTCGCAGATCTTGTGAAATGAGCTGATTTTTTATAAAACCCGAGGGCGCATCCTTTCCATTGGGATGCGCCCTTATTCTTGAATATAGGGCTCATAGGGCCCATTAGCCCCATTGGGCCTATCAAATATTGTCTATGATCAGCATATATGAGGCGTTGAAGCTCTCGCCGGGTGCAAGTCGGTTCATCTGATGGCGTGAAGAAAAATCTCCTTCAAAACCCACGCTGTCCGCACGTCCGTACCAGGGCTCTATGCATACGAATGGCGCGTCGGCACCCGGTGCCCACAATCCCACGTAAGGCGAGCTGAACAAGGCCGTAAGCAAAGGCTGCTTCTCCTTGTCAAGCAATGACACCCTGTGCAGTTGGGAGTCTCCGAATATCAGTGCGTCATGACTGAAAGTGTCGCTCTGAATCGGCAACATTCCTTCGGCGTCAAGAGCAGGCCGGATACGTTCGTCACCGACGCATCCTTTTTCAGATATCAATTCGGCCACAAGGTTATCCGTATCGAAAGCGAAATAACCATGCACGGAATCGGCTGTGTTGAAACCGGGCATATTGAAGGCCGGATGCGCCCCTATCTGAAACAGCAGTTCTTTGTCGCCGGTGTTTTCCACACGCCACATCACCGAAATGCGCGTGTCGTCGAGTTTATACCCTATCTCCAGACGGAACTCTCGCGGGAAACGTTCCAATGTCTCCGGTGAAGATTCCAGACGGAACCACAATTCATCGTCAGGGCAATCAGCCACAGGCGTAAAGACCATGTCACGGGCAAAACCATGC
>USIY01000237.1 GCA_900554845.1 uncultured Bacteroidales bacterium
TTGATGCGGCATCTTTGGCCAATGGAAATCAGCAACCGCGTCCCCATCAGGATCCGCCCAAACCTAAAATGGCTACAAAACTGGTCTGCCGCAAGGAGAATATAACATTGAACTTGCAGAATGGGGCCGTATTGGGCCGTTTGGAAGGACCTTATCAGAATATGCTCGGCCGGCTTGAATATGTCTCGGCTCGCCACGCTCAATTATGGTCCGAAAACGACCATTGGGTTATATCCGACCTCGGGTCACGCAACGGCACTGCCGTCAATGGCCAATGGTGTTACAATCCCCTCCCGTTCCGAATCGGCGACACAGTAAGATTAGCTAACTATTACGACTTTATTGCAGAATGAGAATCAAATATGAGGCCATAAGCCATGTAGGTGCAGTCCGCTCCCAAAATGAGGACATGGCATACGTTTGCGGTCAGACTCTTCGCAATGATTCTGACTCTTTTGAGTTTGAGGTTCCTGACAACGGCATTAAGCTTGGAGCAATAGTTTGCGATGGGCTTGGAGGCCGGGCCGACGGCGACCGCGCATCCCGCATGGCCTGTGAGCACTTTGAGAATTTTGTTGATAATCTTCCTGACGGCCTTGAACCAAATGAGATGATACAGCAAATCAAGCGATGGTTTCAAGCCACCAATCAGGCCATAATGACTGCCGCCGCCGGAAATGGAATGGCGACAACTCTCACCGGAATACTTCTTTATTATAATCAGGCATATTTACTTAACAGCGGTGATTCACAAACACACCGACTGCGTCATGACAATTTCAGGCAGGTTACAAAAGATCATTCTGAGCATGAACGCCTTCAGAATCCTTCGGCACCTTCCCACCTTATGTATAATTGCCTTGGCATTGATGAAGCATTCGTGGATGTAACTCCTACAAGAATAATTGAGGGCGACCGGTATCTGATTTGCTCCGATGGCCTTTCTGATTATGTGAGCACCGATATCATCCGGCGCGATTCCGGCTCGGCTGAAAAACTGCTTCAGGATGCTCTTGAGCAGGACGCTCCCGACAATGTTACTATAATAATTATTGATGTTCTTCCATGAAAAACGACCCAACACTTGACGAGCTCGGGCGCTGCCTTATGATAGGTATCTCAATTGAACTGCACGGTGATCCCGACGGCATAAAACATTCCGGCATATCACGTGAATTTGATATTGCAAAACTGAAACAGGGCGATGACCTTGCAGAACCGGGATTCCGGTGCGGGCACATAACAGTAAAGGATATTACGCCCGAGCATATCACGGTAGCTTTTGACAGTGAAGTTTTGGAGGTCCCTTATGGTGAACGTACCGAGGGCAAGCAGAGCACTGGTTCTTACGAACTCACACAATATTGGGCTAAATATTTTCAGATAAACCTCCTGACAGAAACTATGAATAAATACAATGCCGTACTTGCATTGCATGCCAACAAAGACGCTTCCATTATAAGCGAAACTTGCGATAAGGAGCAGGAAGTTTTGGACAACCTCAACATCCTTATTGACAAAGGATACGTTGACCTCTACCCCATGAAGGCTCTTCTGTCGGCAAGCAACAACTGGGCCAGACAGACTATCGTAAGACCGGGAATGTTTGCCGACATTCTTCAGGAAGGGATAGAGAAAGATACCCTCAATCCCGACCATTCACGGGCTTGGGTATGGATGTATGAGGCAGTTCAATCTAATCAGGAACAGGATCCGTACTTTTTCTTCGGTGACCCAGAACTCATTGAGCCTCTTGTTCAGAAAGCCGCCGAAAAAGGCAACTATTTTGCCGGAAAAGTGAAAGAATTGATGTGGCAAAGCACTGTGAACCAATGGTGGGAACTGGTTGAATCTCAGCTTTATGACATTGCCGGTGCTTATGTAAGCAGAAACCTGCCGGACGACATTGAGCAACAAAAAGCCGGGCTTATATCCAATCTGGACAATATGATTTCAATAGGATGCAACGCCGTATATCCCCTCAAGGCCCTCCTTGCAGCCAGCGATAACTGGGAAACGTGCAAAATTGTGCGTTTTGACAAATTTCGCCAAATCATAAAAGAAGGAATAGACAAAAACGCCTTTGGAAAACGAAGCGAGAAAGCATGGAACTGGTTGGAGTTCGCCATGGAAGCCAACGACCCGAGCACATTCTTTGAGAATAAAGATACATGGGATGACATCTTCCGGGGGCATTTCGTACCTACACATATTGTATTCCTTTACAACAGTTATATTCAAGATTAAATATGCCATGCGTATGAAACCCATATATCTCAATCTCTCAAAACCATTCAGTGAGTTGGAGACAGCTGCATCTCGTTTTTGGGGCAATCCTGCATTGCCCCAAGGCATGGATTATCCGCAATACATTGACGATGAAGGCGACCAATACCCTTATGTATTCCTATGTCAGATCAATCTTGCGGATTTGCATGCGTTCAGTGCCGACAATCCTCTTCCGGCAACCGGATTGCTGCTGTTTTTCGCTAAGATTGACCATTATCTTGGGCAGTTTGCGGCAACCGATTGCATCGGCGGAGCGATAAGCAATCCCCAAGCAGTAAAAATCATATACATTCAGGATTGCTCCAATCTCCGTGAGGTAGTGCTGGTGGATGATGACGACCGGCCCATTTCGCCCGAAGAGATGGAAATAACATTCACCCATGACCATGAGACGCTTGGCGATGACCACTGTCTCTTCGCCTATCCTGACCACAGGGAATGGGAAACTTGGGACCATCCCTATGAAGATTGGCTCATACTCCTTCAGATTGATTCATTCTCCGGAATGGATTTCAACCTCAACTTCATGGACTTCGGAGTCCTTGATTTCCTCATATCCCCATCCGACCTGCACACCGCCGATTTCGCCAATGTACGGGCCATCGTCCTCTCCACATAAAAGACTCAGCATTAAATACATATACCACTATTACAGTTTACATTTCAATCTTTCCGTCCATACAACCACATAAACCATTTAATCTTGCTGTTGTTACATATCTATAAGCGGCAAAACAATACAAGATTATGGACGAAAAAGACAAGCTCAAAATCCTTCGTGAAAAGATTAATGCTGCCGATGCCATCGTGGTTGGCGGCGCATCTGGAATGTCCGCGGCAAGCGGTTTCAAATTCTATTATGCGGGTGACATAGCTGCAACATTAAAAGGATTAAAAGAATGAACATCCCCGATTCAGAACTTCGGACACTGTCCCCCGTTGTAAGAAACCTTTTCTTACAATGGGATGACTTTATGCACCGGCATGTAAAATTCAACTTGCCCGAAAGCCAGATTCACACCGAGGGACATTGTGAGCGCGTGCTGCTTTACGCGCTCATTATGGGTGAAAAGATATTCGGTGAAGACCTTGACGCACTTGAAATACTTGCTCATGCGGCAATCTTTCACGACACCCGGCGGCAGGATGACTATCTCGACACCGGCCACGGCGCAAGAGCCGCAGTGTATTACGAAAATTTCTGCAAAGCACATCCGGACATTACCTTCCATCCTGAATCGGTATTTTTGATGCGATACCACGATCTTGACGATTCTAAAGGTATTGATGCCATACGTAAGTGTTTCAACAAAGATTCCGACAAAGTCATCACTCTCTATCAGATTTTCAAGGATGCCGATGCGCTTGACCGCTGGAGGCTCGGTAGCAAAGGTCTTGACCCGAAATTCCTTCGCACTGCTCCCGCTAAAAACATGACCGGTTACTCCCTTCGTATCGTCCGCGAAACCATTCCGCCCGAACAGCTCGCAAAAACCGAGCACGAAGTGGAGCAAATCATTCAGCAACAAAACAAATAAGGCTTAACTACCCGTATATCCAGGATGAAGAACAAGCTGCTAC
>USIY01000238.1 GCA_900554845.1 uncultured Bacteroidales bacterium
GAGACTCACGACGCCATTCACCTTCACTCCGGTCCGCACATAGATCAGCACGCAAAGCATTATCACGCCGTCTTTGTGGCATCGACGTCGGCCTCGTTGGCCTTGGCCTCGCACTTCCCTCCGGCTGAAGAAACCCGTCTCTGGAACAATATTCATTCCGCCCTGGACGCGGCCTTCAGCTATCCGAGCAAACTTTCCCTGGTCAGGACCGGACTTGACATTATCCGGGAATTGAATGCAATCGCACCGGGCAAAGCGGGAAATATCGACAAATATGGCGAAGTGCTCAATCAGGGGTTGTTCGGCAATGCCGAGCTGTTTCAGAAATTGCTTGAGGACAATCAGGAACGCACCGACACAGCGCTTGAGATTTTGCGTAAATCGCGTGTGGAAGTGCCCGAGCGAGGCATTTTCTTCAAGGCTCTTTCCACCACCAACAACATCGGGGTCTGGAAGAAATGGCTGGCGTATTATTACGGCGGCCAACAGAATCTGACCGAGCGCATGGAGGAAATTGTCGACTCCGTCATGGAATACGGGACAAGACAGACCCGCGCACTCCTGCTGAAACTCTATCCTGTGGAATCCCACTGCCGTACATGGATCGATATGGCAGACAAAAAAGCCGATTGCCTGATGGCGGTGAAGGATGAGTTGGAGCGATATCTGACGAAGGGTCTGCACGACGCTCCTAAAGAAACAGTCAGGACCATCCGGACCATTTCCCCGGAAATATTGGAACAATTGTCGCCGAATATCAAGGAGGCAGCGGCTATAAGCGCAGGCAAGGCAATAGACAGGCCCGTTTACAGCCATCTGAAATTGGCCGTGGCTCTCGATGCGGACGTACGTTATGTGACTGAAATGTTCGGAAAATGGGTGAAAAGAGGAGCTGCCAAAGAGGAAGTGGCCGAGTTTGTCACGCTCTATGCTCCCGGTCCTAAAAACACCGCCCGGTTGATGGATGTTCTTTGGGAGGGGACCGACAAAGCCGACCGCGACTCAACTTTCCTTTGGGTTACGGACCATATCAAGCTGAATAAATACGGCATGAAGGACGTCACTGCGGAAATGGAGGCGAAGGAGGCAAAGACGCTTCTTGACAAGGAAAAGGGATTCATGAAAAAAATGTTCCGCAAGTTCCTCGGCCCGAAGATCATGTTGCTGTGTCTGTTGTGCGCTACGGTTCTTGCCGGTTGCGACGAAGCGAAACTCGCAAGAAAGGCCCGGAGCCACAGCCCCTACCGCGTGGAATACTTCGGCGACACCGTCGGCACCCGCGAAGTGGAGATAGCCGAATACAGCAACAAAGGAAATCTGCAGAACATCCATCGCCGTCGTTACAGTCCGTCGGGACAACTCCTGTTTTCCGCCGTATCCAACTCGTGGGGAGGAGTGGACTCGGTGAACTATGTCTACGACAATCAGGAAAAACTGGTCGATATCAAGGAGAACAATGTTGTTTACAGCGATTTCCAATACGATAATAAAAACAGGCTGGTTTCATATCAGACCGTCAGAACCGTAACCACCGGCAAAAAGAAAAAGAAAAAAACGAAAGAGGTGGTCGAGCTTCATCAATTCACTTATAATGATGACGACAACGTGACGGCCATGTCGGTCACGAACGACAATGAGGAAGTGGCTTCCGCAAAATATACCTACAACAAGGAGGGGAAGCTGAGGAACATAAACGAATTCACCAAAGGGGAGAAGGTCGTTACCGATCTCAGCACATCGAGCGGACGGAAACTGAGTGAATACAAGTACTCCTTGCCGAACGGGAAACTGCAGGCGTCAAAAAAATACAATTACTTGCTTACCGCCCAGACCGGGGACTCGCTCTATACCTATCAGGTTACGATCACCAACAAGAACGGAGCCGACCGGGGAGCGCAAGTGATCAACCGCAGTCTTTACACCGACAAGTTCGTGCAACAGGAGCGCCAGACTGCGAAGCAGAAGACCGCCGAGGCCAAGGTTTCCGTAATTCCCAAACCGGTGCGTTCTTCCAATTTCTTCACGAACTATGTCAACGATTTGAAATACAGATTCGCCGTCAACCGGGCCAAGACAAAGTCCCCCACCGGCGGCCTGCTGATTTCTCTTCTTTTGCTTACCGCCGGCTTAGGTTTCCTCTATTTCAGTTATGCCATCAGGCATTCATGGTTCCGTCCTTTCTTGGGCATCACTCTCAACAACGGCATGCGGCGCCTGTGGATGTTCAATAAGGAGCCCTATCTTGACGTGTCGCTTGGCACGCTGATAGTGCTCTGCGCCTTCATATCGGGAGTGCTGGGGATGATGGCCATCGGAGGAGTGACCTATGGATTGCTATGGTTGCTGAAGATACTCCTCATAGCCCTGATATGGGTGGGCTGGATCGCCCTGATACTTGGAGGACTCGCCCTCTGGGGCGGCGAAGGAGCAGGATGCCTGCCGGTGATTCTGGGAGGTATCATAGTGATATTCCGCAAGCCGTTGCGCCGTCTCGGCGAGGATCTGGTGGACTGGGGCTTCGACTTCATGCACAAGCTCAACATCTTTGAATGGGGCTACAATCTGTTTGTCGATTTCTGGGACGTCATCCTTATTGTGTTCGTGGCGCCGCTGGTGCTTTTCCTGGCGTTCGCGGCCGTGATCATAGTGCTGGTATGGATGCTCTCCGGCTTGGAATGGCTCATAATGAAAATTTACGGCATCAGCCGTCCTTGTCCCGTCTGCGGCAGCAAAGGCGACAAGGAATATTGGGCGGACCAGGTGCACAAGCATCCCGTCAAACTGCATCCCGGCATCTACGGTGTCTTCTCTCACAGGGAACCGGTGACAAGGAAAAGAATGCCCTCCATGCTGATGAACGGCAAGGGGAAACTGCTGCGCCGCTGCGGCTCGTGCCGTAATTTCATCACCTCCAACATGGAACAGTCCTACGGCACCGAGAAGCACATCGGATTCGTCGGCAACCGTTCCTCGGGCAAATCCTATCTTACATATACGCTTCTGGACGGCATCATGAAACAGTACGGTTCCGACGCCCGTCAGATCGACTCCGACCATGACACCGACATATCCGCCAACGCCTCACGTGTGAAAAGTGACGCCGGCATACAGACCGACCTCCGCGATTCCTACCGCGCCATTCAGCTTATCCTCCACCAGAAGCTCAGGCCGTTGCCCTATCACCTGTTCTTCTATGACGTGGCCGGCGAGAAGTTCAACCAGAAGTCCACGGCGTCGAAGACGGCCATGGATTTCTACCGCAATGTGGAGCAGATCATATTCATCATCGACCCAACGACGATGGACTTCTCTTATTCCGCTTGCAGCGACAAGATGGAAGAATGGCTGAAACGCAACGGATCGCCGGAACGCTTCTCCACCGAAGGGGTGTTCTCCACCCTGAACTCAATCCTGGAGGCGGCCGGTCGCAAGGCCAAGTCAATCGATTTCATATTCGCGATGGTGAAATCCGATATGGGTTACACAAAGCATTGCGGATACAGCGCCGACATGTCGGAGAAAGACATCGAGGAATTCATGCGTCAGGAACTGAATCTGTCCAACATCATCAATGTGGCCAAAGGTTCCTTCAACAAGGTGGAATTCGTGGCCACGAGCGTAATGCCGGGGAACGCCGGCAGCATAAAGAACCTCACCGACAAGATCTTCAAGAACGTCGGCATCCGCTGATTCAGGTTCATAAACGAATCGTTAAGAAATATTACAAAAACAGTTAACCCAGAATATGAAGAAAACGAGGCTTCCCAGTCTCGTTTTCTTATTACAAATTACAAATTACAACTTGCAATGTAAACGTCCCTTTGCCCGCCTTGACAGAAAGTTGAGGCGGCATTAATTTTGCGG
>USIY01000239.1 GCA_900554845.1 uncultured Bacteroidales bacterium
GGGTACGAAGTGACCCAGGCCACATTGTCGCGCGATCTGAAAATGCTGAAGACTACAAAGGTTCCCACCGACCGGGGAACTTACGTATATATACTTCCTGATTCAAACTCTCTTAAGGACAAGTTGCTGGCGCGCGGCCGCCTGGACATCAGCACCAATTACCAAAGCGGTTTCATCTCCCTGGAACTTTCACGCAACATCGCGGTAATCAAGACACGCAACGGCTATGCCGCCGGTATAGCATATGATATAGACATGCATGAATTCCCCGAAATTTTAGGAACAATCCCCGGTTCGGATACAATCTTCGCCATCCTTCGCGAGGACGTGACGCACCAACAGGCCAAAGAAGTCCTGTCGCAAATCCTGCCGATACCATAAATCACCGAACAATGATACGCACTGTCATACTGGGTGCCGACACCCCCGATGCCGGCGAATTGATAAGAATACTGTCCATGCATCCCGACATAGAGCTGGTGTGCGCGCAGGCGTTCGACAAGGAAGGCCGTGCCTTATCGTCGTTTCACCACGGCCTCATCGGAGAGACGGACCTGACGTTCACATCCAGCCCCCGGCCGGCGAAATGCAATGTCGTGCTTGATTTCAGCGAGCATGGCGAGCCCGGGATGATGAAGGAACTGCAGGAAAAGTTTCCCGACGCCAAGTTCATACGTCTCGGACGTTGCGACGATTCCGCTGAAAACGGCGAATGGGTGTACGGGCTTCCGGAAATAAACCGAAAGGCGCTGGTGCGCGGCGCCAGATTCGCCGTCGTTCCTAATTCTTTCGCCTCGATGTCTTTGGTGGCCCTTTACCCTCTTGCGCTGAACGGTCATCTCAAAGGAGACATAGTCCTTAACATAGAGGCGCCCCAGGGAGTGCTCGACGAGACCGACATCCTCAGTGTGGCGGAGGAAATTCGCAGTCAGCTCGTTCTGGCGCAACCGGAATTCTCAGGCAAGATCAGCATCAATACGGAACTGTCCAACACCCGGAGGACGGCTTCTTTGCACATGGATCTGGAATGCGCTCTCGACCTTGAGGAATTGATGAAGATCTACGATATGTACGACGACCATCATTTCGCCTTCGCGGTCATCGACCCCGTGGGTCCTTCGGAAGTGGCCGGCACCGACAAGTGCGTGCTGTCGCTCGACAAAACCGAACCGGAAGTGCTGCATATCGACGCTTCCGCCGACTGCCGGATGCGCGGCGCCGCCGGCGAAGCCGTGCATATTCTGAACCTTTTGTGCGGCCTTCATGAACGTGTGGGCCTCGCTTTGAAGGCGATCGATTTCCACCCGATTTAACAGGGAATTACAGATATGTCGGTAAATAAAGTCATACTTTTAGGTTATGTGGGCCGGGATCCCGAAATCAGGTTCCCCCAGCCGGGATACAGAATGGCCGTCTTGTCGCTGGCTACAAACGAGACCTACGGCAATCCCCCCGTCGAGGTAACCGAATGGCATCAGTTGGTCATGAACCATAAGAACGCCGAACTGGCCGAGAAATACATTCGCAAAGGCACCCGTCTCTATGTGGAGGGACGGTTGCGGACACGCGAGTACGACGACAAATTCAAAATCCGCCGCCGTGTCACCGAGATTCTTGTGGACAAAGTGGAACTCCTTGGCCGCGCGGAAAATCCAACCCATAATTAGACACTTGAATTCAAACTCTCTTAAACAATACCGTAAAAATGCGTAAATGGCGTATAGAGGATTCAGCCGAACTCTACAATATCCCCGGATGGGGACTTAAATATTTCTCGATCAACGAAAAGGGACATGTGCAGGTTACTCCTAAAGAAGGGGGAGCCGCGATCGACCTCAAGGAAGTGATGGACACCCTGCAGCTCCGAGACGTACAGGCTCCGGTGCTGCTCCGATTCCCCGACATTCTGGACGACCGTATCCGTAAGATTTCGGAATGTTTTCACCGGGCCGCCGAGGAATATGACTATAAATCCAAGAACTATATAGTCTATCCGATCAAAGTCAACCAGATGCAGCCGGTGGTTTCCGAAATCGTCAGCCACGGCAACAAATACAATATCGGACTGGAAGCCGGTTCAAAGCCTGAGCTGCATGCCGTGCTGGCCGTGAACACGCACGAGGATTCCATAATTGTATGCAACGGCTACAAAGACGAGGATTACATTGAGCTTGCTTTGCTGGCACAGAAAATGGGCCGGCGCGTTTTCATCGTCGTGGAGAAGATGAACGAGCTCAAACTTGTATCCAGCGTCTCAAAACGGCTGAACGTAACCCCTCGGATCGGCATACGCATCAAGCTGTCTTCTTCCGGCTCTGGGAAATGGGAAGAATCGGGTGGAGACGTCAGCAAATTCGGCCTTAACTCCAGTGAGCTTCTGGAAGCGCTGGAATTTATGGAGAAAAACAAGATGACGGGATGCCTGAAACTGATCCATTTCCATATCGGCAGCCAGATCACAAAAATACGCCGCATAAAGAACGCATTGCGCGAGGCCATGCAGTTCTTCGTGCAGTTGCAGAAACTTGGTTTCAACATCGAGTTCGTTGACATCGGCGGCGGCCTCGGAGTGGATTATGACGGCACACGTTCGTCCAGCGGCGAGAACTCCATGAACTATTCCATCCAGGAATATGTGAACGACTCCGTTTCCGCCCTTGTGGACGTCTGCACCAAAAACAATCTCGCCCATCCGAACATCATCACAGAATCGGGCCGCTCTCTGACGGCCCACCATTCGGTGCTCGTCATACAGGCGCTCGAGACTACCCAACTCCCCAAATGGGACGATGACGAGCCCTTGGACGACGACGCCCATGAACTCGCCAAGGAACTTTACAACATATGGGACAAAATCGACCCTGCCCGTATGTTCGAGGACTGGCACGACGCGCTTCAGATTCGCGAAGAGGCGCTGGAGCTCTTCAGTCTCGGGCTGCTGTCTTTGCGCGACCGCGCGCGCATCGAGAAACTTTTCTGGTCCGTTGCCCGCGACGTGCGCGACATGGCCAAGAACATGAAGCACCCCCCGGAAGAACTGAGGAAGGCGGCGAGAATGCTGCCGGAAAAATATTTCTGCAACTTCTCGTTGTTCCAGTCTCTTCCGGATTCCTGGGCAATCGACCAGATGTTCCCCATCATGCCCATTTCGCGTCTGGACGAGAAACCCACCCACCAGTGCACAATCCAGGACATGACTTGCGATTCAGACGGAAAGATCAGTCATTTCGTGGCTCCCCAAGGCAGCAGTTACTGCCTGAACGTCCATGGCCTGAAACCGAACGAACCTTATTTTCTCGGAGTGTTCCTTGTGGGCGCATATCAGGAAATACTCGGTGACCTCCACAACCTGTTCGGCGACACAAACGCCGTTCATATCTCCCTGACCAAAGACGGCTATGAGATAGATCAGGTGATTGACGGCGAGGCTGTGGCCGATGTTCTCGACTATGTGGAATACAATCCCAAGAAACTGGTGCGCAATCTCGAGACATGGGTCACGGCCTGCATGAAACGCGGCGCGATCACGGCCGAGGAAGGACGCCAGTTCCTCAACAACTACCGCGCGGGCCTCTACGGCAGCACATATCTTGAGCGCGACTGATGCGTTACTTTCTGAAGCTAAGTTACCTCGGGGCGCCGTTCCACGGCTGGCAGTCACAGCCGAACGCCGTGAGTGTGCAGCAGACGGTGGAAGAGGCTCTGGCCACTATACTGAGAGTGCCGGCTCCTGTATCGGGAGCCGGACGCACCGACACAGGCGTGAACGCCCGCGTTATGTACGCTCATTTCGACACCGATTCTCCCATAAAGGACACCCGCAGGCTTCTTCAGGGGATGAACCGCTTGTGCGGTCCGGCTG
>USIY01000240.1 GCA_900554845.1 uncultured Bacteroidales bacterium
CCAATTGGCGGAGCCGCCGGTACCGGCGCCGGAAGGGGGGCACATCGGCGTGGGCACCTGGAGCGACCCGATGACGGCGGCTCAGGTGCTGACCGGATATGTAAACGACTCAATTGCCCGGCCTTGGGCAGTGGGCTATATCGCGGGATATTGCGACACGGAGGTCAGCAACACCATGTCGGAGGCTTCCGCTGTGCTTCGGGGAGAAGGCTGCACCGTGGCTACAAATATGCTGATATCGTTTGAGGATCCCACGGCCGAAGGCGCCTCGATCACTTGGGAGGACTGCGCCACTGTACAGCTCCCCAGCGGCGCGGTGAGAAACGCGCTCAACCTGAAGGACCATCCCGAGAATTTCGGCAAGATGGTTTGTCTGCAGGGCACCACCGGTTCAAAATATTGCGGGGCGTACGGAATCCGTTCCGTGGTGGATTACAACTGGGGAGGCCAGGGCAAAGAGCCGGAAAACGAAGAGGTGGCTCCGGTGCCGTATCTCTGGCAAGGGTTTGACACGACCACGGATCTGAACACTTACAAGGCCTTGGGCTGGCGTGTGCTGACCGTGTCGGGAAATGTCCTCGGCTGGGGCATAGCAACCGAAGGTTCCAGGAATTATATAGTCGCCACGGCGTACAACGGCACGGAGAACGGAGGACCATATGAGTCCTGGCTGGTAAGTCCAGCCGTGAATCTTGAAGAAAGCGTGGAGAAGACAGTGTCCTTCTCGATGCGCTCGGGCTACAAAGCCGCCGATTCCACAATGGAGGTCTGGCTGATGGAGAATGACAAACCTGTACGGCGAATCGACGCCAATATCCCGGATGCTCCGGCCAACGGTTACAGTGACTGGACGGACACCGACGTGGATCTCTCGGCAATCGGCGGGGTCGTAAAGATTGCATGGCGTTACTACAGCGCCAACGGAGGCGCCGAGTGTACGGCCTACTGTCTCGACAACGTAAATATCGGGGGCGCTCCGGAAGTGATTTACGCAGGTCTCGACGCCGCGGCTTCGGGAATAAACTGGACTTTCGACAACGTGAATCTGGGAGGCCTGAATGAAATATGGAGCTGGACCGAGCGATACGGAGCCCATTACCTGTACGGCACCGCCTATTCCGGAGGTTCGCGCGAGGCGCTGGCTTATGCTGTCTCCCCGGTTGTGGATCTCTCCGGAAAGACAAGGCTCAGAGTGCAGTTCGAGCATGCAGCGAATTATCAGCGCAACATCAAGCAATTGTGCGCGTTCATGATCCGCGAGGAGGGAGAAACCGAATGGACAAAACTTGAGATTCCTACTTGGCCGAAGGCCGGTACATGGGATTTCTCGAATTCCGGCGAGATCGATCTTTCGGAGTACGAAGACAAAAAAGTGCAGTTCGCGTTCAAGTACGCCTCGACGGCCGCTAACGCCGACTCGTGGGAAATCCGCAATTTCCAGGTAACAGGAAAATCTAAATGAGAGGAAAGATGAAAAGTTACAATAAAATTATACTCGGTATCGGAGTCTTGGCGTTTGCCGCTGGACTGTGGTCATGCCAAGCCGATATGGAGACTCCCGACAAACTGATTCCGGAGTCGACCATCCGGCCCAATATGACCATCAGGGAACTCAAGACGGAGTTCGAGAACCGTACGGTGCAGATCGGAGAGAAAGAGGACGGGTCGCACTATATCATCCATGGCCGCGTGGTGTCTTCGGACGCCTCCGGCAACATCTACCAGAATCTGGTGATTCAGGACGGTACGGCGGCGCTGACCTTCTCCATACGTCAGAGCAACATGTACACGAGCTATCGTCTGGGACAGGACGTGGTGGTGGACATGACAGGGCTGTACATTGGTTATTACCGCGGCCTTCAGCAGGTGGGCGCCCCGGGCGAACCATATAACGGCGCCGAACAATTGGGTTTCATGGCCTATGATTATTGGCTGGGACACGCGCAGAAGAACGGTCCGTTGCCTCAGACAGCTCCCGAGACAGTAACTCTCGACGAGCCGTGGCCGGAGGACAACATGTATATTCTCGCCCTGACACTACCGATATCCAACACCGCCCTGATCCGCAAGCAGAGTCAGCTTGTGGAGATCCGCAATGTCCATTTCGAGGACGCCGGAAAGCTGCCCTTGGGCAACTATCAGGAAACGGTTTCGCGTAAGCTGGTGAACGACGCAGGCGAAAGCATCGATGTCCGTATCTCCGGCTACAGCAATTTCTACACCGACATGATTCCGGAAGGAACCGGCAAGGTGCGCGGCATTCTGGGTTATTACGGCGACTCGTGGCAGCTGACGCCGCGCGACCGCAACGATATCATGATCAGTACCAAGGGCCAGGAAAACGATCCGTACACCGTGACCGAGGCTCTGGAGGCCGAGAACGAAGGGAACGCCGGATGGGTGGAAGGATACATCGTCGGTTCCGTCAAGGCCGGCGAGGACGCCATTGCCGCCGACAACTGCATATTCGGCCCGGAGGCAGAGATGGACAACAATATCCTGATAGCCGCCGCTCCCGACGTAACCGACCTCGGGCAGTGCCTGACCGTGGACCTGACACAAGGCTCAAAGCTCCGTCAATACGCCAACCTGGCGGATCACCCGGAACTGTACAAGAAGAAGATTTCTCTGGAAGGGGAAATAGGCACATATCTGCAGCACACCGGTATGACGAACTGTCCGGGCACATACGGAACGTTCAAGATTGAGGGTGTGGACATCAAGGTGCCGACAGGCGATTTCAAGGAAATTTACAAGGGACTGCTTTCCTCCGACAAAACATGTGACTGGACATTCGACAATGTCTCTATGGAATCGGGGCTGAGCAGGGTATGGAGCTGGAAGTCCTATAACGGGAGCTACTATCTTAACGGCAGCGCGTACGCCGGCAGCGCAAAAGCGGCCACTTCCTACGCCATAAGTCCGGAAATAGACCTTACGGAAATGCTCGAAGCGAAGGTAAGTTTCCGTCATGCCGCGAAATTCCAGACTTCGTTGCGGACGTTGTGCGGATTCGCCGTGCGTGAATCGGGTGCCAAAAACTGGACGGAGTTCAGCATCCCTGTGTGGCCGACGCCCGGCAGCTGGTCGTTCGTGGATTCCGGTGAAATCGACATCACCGAATTCGCGGGCAAAAAGATCCAGATAGCCTTCAAGTACGGTTCGACGTCCTCGGAGGCCGACACCTGGGAGATCAACGACGCCACCGTCACCGCACGATGATTGAAGAATAAAATCAATGCCGCCGGAGGATGTACCGAACACTCCGGCGGCTTTTATTGGAATATGCTTGCTTATGAAAATACGTTTACTCGCCATGACGGCCGTCTGTGTGTGTCTCCCGGCTCTGGCTGCATATACGCCGGGTTATTACAACAACATGGACGGCAAGAAAAAAGAAAATCTGAAGGCCGCCGTAAAGCAGTGTGTGCAGAGCCATGAAATGCTTGAGTATTACCAATTGCCGGGTTATTGGCAGTACACCGACGTTTACCCGGAGCTTTACAACGGTTGCAAACGATGGTGGGACATGTACTCCGACGAGATGTGCCTGATACTGGCCGGACAGAATGTCTTCGACAGTTTCCGCAGCTGCGGGATGAACCGCGAGCATTCCATCCCCAAATCGTGGTGGAAGAAAAACGGCGATGTGGAATATACCCCGGCCTATTCCGATCTCTGGAATCTGTATCCCAGCAACGGCAAAGCCAATTCGGCGAAGCTGAACTATCCCTTCGGGCTGTGCGAGGACACGACTTTCGACAACGGGATAACCAAAGTGGGCACTCCCAAGAACGGTTACGGCGGGGGAGCCTCGCGGGTGTTCGAGCCCGCCGACCAATACAAGGG
>USIY01000241.1 GCA_900554845.1 uncultured Bacteroidales bacterium
GTCTATCATGGGAGATCAGCTCGCTTTAAAATTTCAGGTTGTAGGAGATTGGATCAAAGCGCACGATGAAAGGAGCCGAGCGGCGCGACGGCGCGCTCTTTTCGTAATGGAACGAACGCTGGGTGTCGAACGATTTTATCTCGGACATACGGGTTTCACCCGCTGGGATATTGCAGCTTAGTCGCAGAAACTGCTTGTGCAGCTGTCGGCCGTCGGGCGTCAGGTACTCTATGTACAAAGTGACCCCTGTCATAGTCCGGTCGGTATTGTTGGTGATGAAGAACGTTTCTTTCGATGAACTCGCCGGTTTGTCGAATCCCGAGAACACCATCTGGTCCAGAGTGTATCCGTTATTGCAGTCGGAACATTGTGAAGAGACCATAAACGATCCCCGCACCATTCCCGTTGCCGATTCTTTTTTGTCTCCCTTGAGTTTCAGCGATATTTTTCTTCCCTCCGCATTGCCGCACAGGAACACAACAGCCAATAATATCGGAATCAGTCTGTACATATCCGTCAAAGATATATCGGTTCTTTTACTTTGCTGCCGTAAGGCACCGGATAGACTCTTACCATTCCTTGCGGAATTTCGACGTCTTTGATTTTGAAGCGGAACAGTCTCCAGAATCTGGGAAGAAGGTAAAGATTGCCAATGTTTACCGACAGTTTCCGAGTAGTGAAAGTCAGCGAAGACTCATTGTCGGCCAGGCGCGCCTTGCATTTGCCCGGGTCGGAGAAGACGCCTTTCACTTTCATTCGGGATATGGACATTTCGTAAGTGCCGGGCTGTGCCGACGGCTTCACATTGCCTATGATGTCTCCGGGAGCCATCCTGCAGTCAGGTGTGTCCACTACAATGATGTCATAGGCGTTGTCAATTTGTCGGCGGCTTATCAGCACGCGTGTCTGGTCGTCCGGGAATTCCCAGATGCCTTCGATGCGGTGTAACGCCGTGGTGTCGCAATACTCGCGTGCCTCTCCTTCGTCATGGACAGTGGCGCCCCATGCCGTCACTGTCGACAGCAACAGAACCGCAAATGTCAATATGTGAGGACAGAGCTTCATCATTTAGTGGAGAAATTATACGAAATGCCGACGCTCAGAATTTCTTTCAGCATCCATTTCTTCCATTTCGGATCAATCTTTGAGTCCGAAGCGCTGTCATAGCGGAAATAGAAGTACAGCTGTGTCGAGAAATACTTGCTGAACTGGAAGTTGATGGTGTTTTCCCAGTCGCCCGTAAAGTTTTTATAATCAGTGAAGAGGAACAGACGGCTTTTGTAACTGATATTGTTGCGGAAAGCCACGAGGAAGTTCACCTCCGCGTTGCTACCGTACTCGTGCTGGAAGTCCTGCCCTTCCTTCATTCCGAGCGAGGCGCGGTCGATCTTGTCGTCGATGCACATTTTCAGGTTGTACGACAACGGCGCTATCGAAACTGAGAACGACAATTTTTTGTTCGGTTTCTCGTAGTTGTAGGTCATACCGAGACCCACGTTGGCTGTTCCGGGCGACAGAAATCCGGCCTTGCGGCTTTCTGAATTCGCGGGATAGCTGTTCAGGAACTGGGTCTTGAACAAGCCGTTGAGCGAATAGTACCAATGGTGCGCGGCCTGATAACCGAATTTCAGGTTATACTGGAACAATTCCTGCGACACCGAATATTTATGGTATTCATCCTCCGAAGTTGACGTTATGGCCAGCTTGTAGTTCAAAGTACTCTGGAACATGATGCGCGGATTGTATACCGGATTCAGCTGAACGTCCCATAGAAAGTTCCCGAAGAACGCCAGATAGTCGTTGCCTCCCTGATACCAGTTATGGGAGATGTAAGCCTGCGAGAGTTGCAGGGAGGAGTTGAGGGTGTGGAGCCAATTGATCCTTTTAATTTCCCCTTTAGGGGAGGTCTCCACTTCATCCATGTCGACCTCCGGAAGGTTCAGACGGCGTATGTAGGCCATGAACGAGTGGTCTTCTTCCGGCAGAGTTGGAGGAACGGGGAGATCCCATTCCGCGTATTGGATGTAATGTGGTTGCTCCACCATCAGCCGGTACATGAAATCATCGGCCACGCTGCGTTCGCGGATTGCATCGCGGAGCCATTCCGGAATTTCCAGACCCACAGGATTTTCATAATCTATGGGTTCCTGATAGGTGGGTATGGCGTCGTCAAGACTGAAAAAGTCATCCAATCCAACGGCTGCGACGCTGTCCGGGACGGCGTCGATTATCTGAACGCCCTGCCTGCGCAGGTCTTCCTTTAACAACGCTTCATTGCTGGCTCGGATGGAATCCTCCGCCATGCGCCATACTGTCTGAGTCGCGTGCAAGGTCGTGTCCGGAAGCCATTTGCGCGACAGACTGTGATAGCCGGTGAACACCCACGGCAGAGCCATCTTGCTGATTTCCGCCGCCGTAACGCTTGTTGCGACGCTCAGTAAGAGTATGGTCAGAATTGTTTTTTTGTTCATCGTTCAATGGAAGGTTAGAGGATTGTTTTCAACGGTCACTTAGGAGAGGATAGTTTCGCATCATATTCCGGGCTGTTTATTATTCGGTACGCTTCGCGGAATATCGGGTCATATTGGTTGTAGACCTTGTAGTACGTGGGATTGTCGTATATGTCCCGTCCGATCAGGGCCTTGAGGATGGTCCGGAACAGGACGCTGCTTTGCTGAGCCTCCTTTTCATCGGGCTTCACTCCGTCTTTCTCCGCCATGTCGTAAAGTTCCTGAAGCATCTCGTCGGTGACTTGGAAGTTCTTTACATAATCAGTGTCGGTGCGGAATTCCTTTTTTATACGGTCACGGTTGGCGTCCACATACTTTATCGTGAATTTGTTGAGGTCTCCCTTTGCCATCACATTGCGGTAATAAGTGGTATAATCCATGGTGTCGAGAGGCACGAAAACATCCGGGCTGATTCCCCCTCCGCCATAAATGGGACGCTTTAGGCGCAATGTGTTCACACGAAGGGAATCGACGTACTTTATGCTGTCCTGGTGCATAAGTTCTCCTGAACTGAGGCGGTCCAGAATGTCGTGCGCGTATTTATTGGCATTGCCGGCGATGTAAGGTTTCTGGATGTCACGGCCGGTGGGAGTATAATAATGCGCCACAGTAAGACGCATCATGGAACCGTCCTGGAATGGGAACGGACGTTGCACCAGCCCTTTGCCGAATGTGCGGCGTCCTACTATCAGCCCGCGGTCCCAGTCCTGTATCGCCCCTGACGTGATTTCCGAAGCCGATGCCGAATATTGGTTTGTCATAACTACCAGACGGCCCCGGTCGAACAAGGGCTTCAGACCGTGCGGGGAGCTGATATGGTCGTAGCGCGATGAAGCGCGCCCCTCGGTATAGACGGTCAGTTTGCCAGGCTCCAGCAGTTCTCCCAATATGTCGACGGCGGCGTTCAGATAACCTCCTCCGTTGTCGGTAAGGTCAAGAATCAGCTGTTTCATCCCCTGTTTCTTGAGGTCCGTCAGAGCATCCTCAACTTCCTGCCGGGTGTCGGCGGCGAATTTGTTTATCCTTAGATATCCGGTGTTCTTGTCCACCATGTAGGCGGCGTCCACGCTGTAGATGGGAATGTCGTCGCGTGTTATAGTGAAGTCAATCGAATCGGGGCGTGTTTTTTCATTGCGCCGGAGCACGCGCACGTTCACCTTCGTCCCTTTCGGGCCGCGCAGCATTTTGATTATTCTCGAGTTTTTGGTGCCGTTTCCTGCTATCACGGTGTCGTTTACGGCAATGATTCTGTCACCGGCGAGCAGTCCCACTCGCTCGCTGGGCCCACCGGCGATGGTCTGGATCACATAGAGGG
>USIY01000242.1 GCA_900554845.1 uncultured Bacteroidales bacterium
TGCCTATTCGCATAAGATTGTCGGCTGGGCAATCGGTCCGACCTTGGAGACCATTTATCCATTACAGGCGTTGAGGATGGCTCTCGAAACGATTGACGATGACACTGCCTCCCGTCTGATACACCACTCCGACCGGGGATGCCAGTATTGCAGCGCCACATACGTCGCCGAACTCAAGAAACATAACATAATGATAAGCATGACACAGAGCGGCGACCCGCTTGAAAATGCGATAGCCGAACGTGCCAACGGGATACTCAAGACCGAATGGCTCTATAAAATGAAGATACCGACCATTGAAAAGTGCGAGGAGGAAATGAAACGCATCATATTGTTTTACAACTCCGAACGCCCACACATGAGCATCGGTAACAAGACTCCCGAGGTCGTTCACGGGGAGACTGGTGAGCAGAAAAGATGCTGGCGTAATCCATGGGACAAACGTATTGAATCCGTTGCCCCGGAATAGGTTTTCTTAGCCATGGGCGTCTACTAAAATAATGGAGTGCCACCATCGCTGACAGCACTCCGAGCCACTATTTCAGTGTGACGCGAAAGCCTATTGCTGGCGGGTTGCTCCTCAGCAGAGCCCGCTTCCTCTTCGGCTTACGGCTGTAAAGTTACAAAAAAATTCCCTACCTGTTTATAGTACTCCCCGTTTTTCGACAGGGGGTTAAACTTCAATAATTTTCAGAACAAAGGGAGAAGCGGCGGAGGCCAACTCCTCCTCTTTGCCCCGACCTTGACAAGTCAAGGTTTTTGTTTTTCCACCACGAAATTAGTTCTTTTCCCATTATTGTCCAAATTTTTATGCGATTAATCCGTAGCTCCGAGCCGGAAGGACCTCTCCTATGCTCTGATGGGGGCGTTCGTAGTTGTAGAACTCGATGTAGTCGCTGATTCCCTGGCGCAGCTCCACGACAGAGTCGGTCGGATTGATATAGACGTATTCCTGCTTGACAGTGCGCCAGAACCGTTCTATCCAGATGTTGTCCTTGCAGCGGCCCCGGCCATCCATGCTGATGAGGATGCCGTTCTTTTTCAGGAGGTCTTCCCATGCCTTTGTTGTATATTGCGAGCCCTGGTCGCTGTTGATGATCTCAGGCGCACCGAACTTGCGGATACTTTCTTTGAGCATCTCGTGCACGTTGTCAGCCGATAGAGTGTTGCTCAGTTTCCAGCCCACTATATAGCGGCTGTAGACGTCTATGATTGCATAGAGATACATGAAGCCGCCAATCATCCGGATGTAGGAGATGTCGGTGCTCCACACCTGATTGCGGCGGTTTATTTCCAGCTTGCGCAACAGGTAGGGATGTATGTGTCCGGCACTTCCTCCTTTCGAGAGGCACTTCCGCGGATAGATGGCCATAAGGTTCATCTTGCGCATAAGTCGGCGCACGCGCTTTTCGTTGACGGTATAGTCCTTCTCGCGGAGAACCATTGTCATGGTCTTCACGCCCGTCGTCGGATGGTCAAGGTAATACTCGTCTATTATCTCCATTATCCTCAGATTGAGACCGGATTCGCCCTTCGGCTTGTAATATAGGTTGCTGCGGTTGAACTTCATGTACTTGCAGAACTTGTTGCGGCTCATGCCTGCGGGGCGCTTCATCTCAAGGTCCGCTATCTCACTTTGAGTCCGGCATCCTCGCAGGCTTTCGCAAAAAAATCGCAGTCGATTGTCAACTGTCCCACCTTTTTGAGAAGACGGTCTTTCTCGGCCGTCACCTTCTTGAGCTCGCTCTTGCTCTCCGTGTCTTTTCCGAAGGCTTTGTCCGCGTTGTTAAGCAACTCGTTCTTCCATTCTGTAATTTTCGAGGGTGCCACGCCATATTTCTTGGCCAGCGACTCCAGTGGCTCCGTTTCCTTGAGCGCTTCCACGGCGACTTTCGCCTTGAAAGAAGCTGTAAATTTCGATTGTCTTGCCATTTTGATTTTCTTCTTTTTTACAAATATAGCGATTTCTCGTCATACCGCCATAATTGTGTCTGTCTGAAAATCGGGGAGTATTATAGGGGCAACCAGAAAATCGAGCCCATTTTTAGAGAGTTTTTCCAATACATTCTCTGTTGCAGAGTTATTATTGGAAACTACTAAAACGGATTTCCTATCTTTCAATAGGTTCGCGATAATGTTGAGTATCGTCTGAGTCTTACCTGTTCCAGGAGGGCCTTGGATAACACTTATCTGATTGGTTAGAGCTATTTTCACAGCTCGCATCTGACTTGCATTGCAGCCAAACGGGAATAATGTGGAGTTATCGCAATACCGTTTTAATCCCTGGTGAGGGTTCATATAAACAGCGGCGGCAGTTTCTTCATCTATGAAACTAATTCTGGAATAAACCGATGACAATATGCCTTCAGATGACTCATCTTCCTCATTGACACCTATAGTATTTATCCCAGCACACTGTTGCAGATAATCAAACACGTTCGTTGCCTGCCCGTTTAAACATGAACGACGAATGTCAACCTCGTTCCCTGAGTAATGTTTGATGAAACCGTTACCATAAGTTATAGCATAATATTTTGTGGTATTGTTTGCAAACAAATGAATTGCATGAATATTTTTCTCCTTCTTGCCATTTACAAAGACGAGACAGTTATCAAAATCTATTGAGGTTGGATTTGTTAGCCATAAAACATTGTCTCTTGAGTATGAATAGATTTTATCAGTGTTTTGAAATTTGATGGCGTACTTATAACCATCAAGTCGAATAAACTCAACTTGATAGGTCTTATCCACCCCATTGATTATTATGATATGATTATCGAGATTCATCTGTTGCTATATCGACAAAGTTACTTGATGGCCGGTGTTATTTTAGAATTATCCACTTGCCCGTTTTGTCTGAACCCTGTCTCGCAATGTAGCCAAGTTTTTTAAGGTTTCTGGTTGCTCGTTTAGCTGTGGATTCTGAAATATGAAGAGTCTCCATTATTTCAGAATGTGTAATCTCCGGATTGTTTAGAATGGCCGTATATACTTTTTGCAGGGATTTCTTTAGACCTATTACAGTGTCATTATTTGCGTTTGCGGTAACATTTACAGTGTCACTTTGCGTATTTACAGTGTCATTTTCTTGAAACTGCAAAACTCGGCGGTTAAGATTGGCGATATGGTGACGGAGCATAACATCCTGTGTGATTGTTGAATCATCATTCTCACGGCTGTCAACGAGTGACTGGATATATTCTCCTTTGTCTTCCTTTCTGACGATGGAAGGGACAAGCCCTAACTGCCGTTGAATCATATTCATCACCAGTCGGGTTGTTCGGCCATTACCATCAACCCACGGATGGATGGTTACCAGCCGGAAGTGGACTTCAAAACTAAGACGATAACATGCCGCGATATTTGCCCTATCCGCATTGGCAATTTCTTCATTTAGCCAACTACAGAAATCGTCCACGGCGCGTGGAACCTTATTATATGCGAGATAACTCCTGCCGCCGATGCCGGCACTTACATTACAGAGGCGGAACTCGCCCTTTGAAGAATCAAAATGTCCGGCAATCGTGGAGTATTCGCTTCCGGTACGGCGCATCACCAAGGCAGACAGTTGTTGTAATAACTGAGGCGTATATGTCGGATTTTCAGAGGCTATTCTGAAAGCATAAAGATAAGCGTCCTTCAAATCGACATTCATCATCTGCTCGGTCAGTGATCGTCCCTTTGCGGCTATACCCTCATCGAAAAGAAGCTGGTTTTCTATTTCGGTGACGGTGGAACCCTCAATCGCCGTAGAATGGGTCACGATGGAATAGAGGTAGAACTTCTGATAGTCTACCTGATCCTCGACTCCCGA
>USIY01000243.1 GCA_900554845.1 uncultured Bacteroidales bacterium
GTTATAACTTTTTAACTTTTTAATAATCAGTGACAATATCATCACAGATGATAAACGAGCGGCAATACTTCTTTGTTCATTCGTTAATAAATTGTAACAATTGCTTATACAAGGACATGGAATACAATAACATCATATATGATTTCGACGGCACTTTGGTGGACACGGCCACATTGATTTTGGCGACTATGCGCAGGACAATCAGGACATTGCACTTGCCGGAGAAATCCGAGGATGAGTGTCGGTCGATGATAGGTTATCGACTTGAGGAGATCCCTTCGATACTGTGGCCCGGGATACCGGGGCTGTCCGAACGATATGTCAGCGTCTATCGCGATATTTTCAATTCCATCAAAGGGAATTATAAAGTCCGGCTGTATCCGCATGTATTTGAGACCTTGGCCGATCTGAACCATATGGGAGTGAGGATGGCGATAGCCTCCAGCCGCAGCAAGGCGTCCTTGCAGGAGTATTGTTTGGAACTGCATATCCGAGAATATTTTCAGATGTTAGTGGGCGGAGGGGATGTGAAAAACGGCAAACCGGCTCCTGATCCCGTTGATCTTGTGCTTGCCTCGCAAGGTTGGGACAAGAAAAAAACTCTTGTGGTAGGAGACATGAACGTGGATATCCTCATGGGGAAGGGCGCCGGCACGGCCACGTGCGGCGTGACCTACGGCAACGGTTCGGTCACGGAACTGGAAGAAGCGGGCGCGGATTACATCATCTCAGATTTCTCAAAAATCCTATGCATAGAATTTCCTAAAAGCTGCAACAATATATAGCAAATTTTATAGCGGTCCGGTGAATTTTTTCACAGGATTGCCTCGTTCCAAAGAATCGTGGTTGCTCCATCGCGCCGATTTGGATGCGGCGATGACATAGTCGTTGAGCATTCGGAGTTTCAGCAGTAGACGCTCCCGCGCCCTTATTTTGTTTTGTGGCTGCGAACGTTCGTCCGAGCATTTCACCGAGAGCCCGGTGGGCTTATGTACGGCGCGGACCGCACTTTCAACCTTATTGACGTTTTGGCCTCCTTTGCCTCCGGAGCGACATGTTTCGTAAACAATATCTGATTCGGAAATCTTAGGCAACTCCACTTCGTCAAAGAAATTGACGCCCACAAACCAGTTGCTGCGTTTATGTCCTGGACGATATGGGTTTTTAGTGGAACGCCACAACACCGAGCCTTGCCACTCGTGTATTGTCGTCACAGGAATCGGTTCGTCAGTGATTAATGTCATTGACATATAACATCCTGCTACTTGGTTGTGCGGCTCGCAGTCGGCAAGTTGGAGTGACTGGATATCCTTGACAATCTCACGCGCAACGAGGGTTACGGCTCTCGCGCATTCCACCGGCCCACGACCGGCGGTGATTTGTACATAGTGTTTCATATTGCTTTATCTCAGCGGCTGGAAGCCGCTCATCCAAAGACTCAGCGGCAAGATGCCGCTCATCCAATGTCTTTGATATTAAGTCTGGGCTTAATCATGGATATGACGTCCACCGAAGGTTTGATAAGTTCGAGAATTTCTTCTGTCGGTTTGTATGCCATGGGGGACTCATCGAGCGTTGTTTCGCATATGGACGAGGAATATATTCCTGACATGGTCTTATGGAAATCTTCGAGGGAAATCAGTTTCTTGGCCTGAGCTCGGCTCATAATCCGTCCGGCTCCATGTGGCGCCGTACGCAGCCAGTGCTCGTTGCCTTTCCCGAGGCAAATGGCTATACCGTCGCGCATATTGAACGGAATCGCTGTCTTGCGTCCTTCGGAAGCGTCAATCGCACCTTTGCGAAGCATCGGCCGTTCGTCTGTCACCGATATGTAGTTGTGGGTGGTGAATATAGATTCCTCACATTTTGCCTTACACAATTTTTTGAGAATCGAAAAGATGCGGTCACGGATTATTTGGTGATTATAGGCAGCGTATGCTTGTGTTATAACCATATCCAACAGGTATCCTTTCAGGGCGTCGCCCCATAGAAAGCCTATGTATTTAGCGCGTTTGGGATTCTGCGCTATGTTATGCCAGTGGTTTGCTACCTTTAAGCCGAGATTGCGGGAACCGCAATGAATTGTCAGCCAACTTTCTCCTGAGATTTCATCTTCTCCGTACTCAATAAAATGATTGCCGCCCCCGAGTGTGCCGAGACTTTTGTAGAAGATGCCTTCCTGAAGTTTTATCCGGCGACAGAAATCGGTGATGAATCGCCCATCAATTCGCGGTGCTTCGTTAATCAACTCAGGGGCGGCGGAACGTGCTTTCTGATATTGCGAATTGAGGAAACGGAACAGTTCTTTTTCGTTGAGAGAGTTCTTTGTGCAGATTTCCGTTCCCATTGGAATATCTTCCCGAATGCGGTGGTCGAGAATCGGGAAATCCTCGGGATTAACCTTGGTAGAAAGCCGATGCATGGAAATAGTGCAGCCGATGTCTACACCAACGTGATCAGGGTTGACATACATACCTATCGGATATGCAGTGCCTACGTTGCAGTTGGTCCCGGCATGGACATCGGGCATCTGAACTACAGGCACAATCTCCATCGCGGGATGGTCGCAAAGTTCCTGTAACCACTGCAATGCCGCTGGTTCTATATTATCGGTGAAAATCTCAGCCGATGTCATCTTACCTTCTACTATCATACTCTTCTATTTTGACTGCAAAATTGAGAAGTCGGTGCGCAATTAATTTGCGCACTATGGATATTATTGCTATTTTTGTGAAAAATCTATGCCATGCCACTGAACAGAGCGACTTTAATCCGGATTTCGACGATAGACAAATGCTTACAGAATCATTATCGCCGTTGGACCATCAACGACCTCATTGACGCCTGCACCGATGCGCTGGCTGAGTTCGAGGGGCGGAGCAATCCTGTGAGCCGACGGACGTTTCAGAACGACCTCGCGTTGATGCGCAGTGACCGTCTGGGGTACAACGCCCCGATTGTGGTCCGCGACAACAAGTATTATGAATATGAGGATTCGGATTACAGCATCACGCATCTCCCTCTGAACGACGAAGGTCTGGACGCTTTGAATTCAGCGCTCGATATCCTCCGTCAACTTCAGGGTTTCCCGCAGTTGGCTTCGTCGATCGACACGATCAGCAAACTGAATGAACAAATTTCACGGCAGACAGGAACTTCGGTTCCGGCAATGGATATGGAACATGTGCCCGGATATAAGGGGGCGCAATTTATCGGAGCTATATACGATGCTGTGCGCAAGCGGCAGACCATCGTCATTGAATATCAGTCGTTCAAGGCTCGGCAACCGCAGGAGTTGGTGGTTTATCCCTATCTTCTGAAGGAATACCGCAACCGGTGGTTCCTGATTTGCGAGAAGTCGACCAACCGCTCGCCGCAAATCAATATCTTTGCCCTCGACAGAATTCTGTCCGTCAGATTGGATAAAGGACATCCGTTCAGGAAATGCGCGGACTTTGACCCTGAGCATTTCTTTGACGATACGATCGGGGTAACCAAATCCATCAGTGACAAGGCACGCCGTGTCGTCGTCAAGATCGACCGTCAGCAAGCGCCGTATGTCGAGTCGAAGCCATTCCATAAGTCGCAGAAAGTGGAACAGCGTTTCCGAGACGGCAGCATCCAGCTGTCATTGAAAGTGGTTATCAATAACGAGCTTGAGCGTCTGATCCTCGGCTACGGCGGCCATGCCGAAGTCATCGCCCCTCCGGAGTTCCGCGCCCGCATCGCCGAAAGCGTATTGAAAGCCGCCGAACGTTATCAATTGCCTCAATGAGTCAATTTATCGTGCGAAGT
>USIY01000244.1 GCA_900554845.1 uncultured Bacteroidales bacterium
ACATTCCTGTAGGATGCAAGATTTACCATGACCTCGGTAAAAAGTTCGGTGTGCCAACACCGATCATTGACTCTATGATCGTTATTGGTGGCGGCATGCATGAAACCAACTATTTCGAGAACACAAGATATAACCTTGATTATCTCGGAATCGGTCATATGACCAAAGAGGAACTGATGGATTATATGTATAATGGTGTTTATAAGTAAAATATACTCTTATACACAAATCGGATAAAATCCTGATATCTTGAATTATTCAATGTTTAAGTAGTTTTATAATTCTACTTAAACATTGAATATTTTTGTAATTATATCCAAGATTATGGAAAAAATCTTGATAACGGGTTCAGCCGGGATGATCGGCTCCTGTGTGGTAAAGGAGTTGTTGGATAAGGGCTATGCCGTAGTAGGAGTTGATAGAAGGGAATCGGACTATAAGCACGAGAACTTCAAACAGGTGGTGATAGACCTTGCCGACAAAAAGGCTCTTGAGGATCTGTTTAAAGCTGAAAAAGTGGACAAGTGCATCCATCTGGCGGCTTTGGCACACCTTGCGGGAGAAAAGGACACAAGTTTCGAGAGATTTAAGTTCGTAAACGTGACTTGCGCGGAGAATGTGTTCGAGGCATGCGCCAAGAATGATGTTCCGGTTCTGTTCATCAGCACCGTGGATGCAATAGGCATGGTGAAAGGCCTCATCACTCCGGAAACCAAGCTGAATCCGATTTCATGCTACGGCAAAAGCAAAGCTATGGCGGAGGATCGGCTGAAAGCGATCTGCAAGAAGTGGAACATATACCGCTTCTCGCCGGTGTATTCCAAAACCCAGAAGCGCGACATTGAGAAACGCTATTACCTGAAATATCCTGACTGGGCATATAAAGTAGGTAAAGGTGAGAAGTTCGAGGTTCTCGAAATAAACGGGGCTGTAAAGTCTATGACGGATTGGGTGGGAAAGGAGGCCGACAATACCATCCATATAATAAAGGACAAGGAGTTGCTTGATATCAACACTTTGATTGACCGTGAAATTGCGGAAGGACGTGCCAAACATGTACTGCGCTTCCCAAGGTGGATGGTGGTATGCGGTTTTTACTGCATAAAGGCGGTGTTCGGCAAAAGCAACAAGACTTATCTTGTGTTCAAGGCCCTATGGCCTTTCAGAACGGTGTAACTAATGGCGCTGATTATCTGTAGACGCGCATAGCAACGATGAACTCTGAGCGTAAAGGGCCTATCGGCACAGTAGATGGCCGGAGGTTTGGAGAACCTCCTCTTCATTGGTCGGGTACAAGCCGGCGGTTGGAAACACGCCTTTCCATTTGGGCAATATGCTCCGCTATGTTTGCGCTCTCCGCTTAACGCCGGATGGGAATGGCCGTGAGGCCAACTGATTTCTCTGCGAAACCTCTGCGGTCTCCGCGGCTCCGCGAGGGTTTGGATAAGGGCGCATGGCGCCGACAAATGGCCGGAGATTTGGAGAACCTCCTCTCCATTACACGCGCAACAGGTCCGGTATAAAGTCAATGTAAATTTCAAGAGGATTTTTGTCCGATTTAGAGCGCGACTTAATTTCTCTTCTGTGTCAATTCTGTAAATTCTGTGCATGGGGAAAGCATGTCTTTTTACCATTAGTTCCGTGAGAGGCAGTTATTTATAATTTCCTCATACAATATTTGAATTATCCGAATTATATCATATTGTTCTTATGAAATATTTAATCGTGGTGGCGCATCCTGACGATGAAGTACTGGGTGCGGGTGCTTCCATATATAAATGGACCCGTTCGGGTGATGAAGTTGATGTATGCATCATGTGCACGGATGCGAAAGCCAGGGCTTTCCGTCCTGAGGACAACGAGCTGAACGACGATATGAACGCCTCAACCGATTTCCTTGGCATTGGGAAGAAATATGAAGCGACGTTCCCGAATATAGAGATGAACACCGTGCCTCATCTGAAACTTGTGCAGTTCATTGAATCGGCAATCAAGGAAAGCGAACCAGACATAGTAATCACACATCATCCGGCGGACACCAACAACGACCATCTGCAGACTTCCATGGCATGTCAGGAGGCTGTCAGGCTTCATCAGCGTCGCCCGGAGATGAAGCGCATCAACGAATTTTGGTATATGGAAGTGCCTTCATGCACGGAATGGGCCATCAACACCGCAATGAACACTTTCCGTTCTACCTGTTATGTGGAAGTGGGAGAAGAGGCCGTCGACGCCAAAATCAAGGCGTTGGGAATGTACCGTGGAGTGATGCGGCCTTATCCTCACCCACGCAGCGCGGAATATATCAAGGGACTCGCCGCAATACGCGGAAGCGAATGGGGACTTAAATATGCCGAGGCGTTTCAGGTAATACTGCGCAATTATGTATAAGCATACCAAGCGTGTAATCGATGTGGCCTGCGCGATTCTCGGTATTGCTGGCACATCTCCTCTGTGGGCGTTCGCAATCATCGGCATCCTTGTTTCCGATCCTGGGAAAATTTTCTATACGTCGACGCGCATCGGGAAAGACAACAAGCCTTTCAAAATGTATAAGTTCCGGTCCATGCGCACAGCCAAGGGTGCGGATGAGTCGAGTCTGAGGGCCGACAGCAACAGGATTTTCCGTTTCGGCAAGTTGCTGAGAGATCTGAAGATCGATGAACTGCCTCAGTTGCTGAACATTCTTAACGGCTCCATGTCGGTGATAGGGCCGCGTCCTGTGGCGAACGACCAGAAGCAGCTATTCCGCACAGGAAGATGGAATAAGTCGGCTCTTGTGCCGGTGGGATTGAGCGGCCCGGCTGCCCTTTATGATTTCATTTACGGGGATTATATCACGGACGAGAAGGAATATATGGAAAAAGTGTTCCCGACACGCCGTGAGCTGGAAGTGACTTATGTGAACAAACAGAGCCTTTGGTATGACACCAAAATGGTGCTGTACACCTTGATCTGCATCGCATACAGAGTGTGCGGCAAATATCCGAAATGGATGCTGGATGAATTCGTTGAAGATGCCGCCGTATCTCTGAAAAATAATGGCAAATAAGAATATTTTCAGGCATGATTATAGACGACAAATTATTTGACGGGCTGCTGACGGAGGCCGGGGAGAATCCTCGGCTGAGGATGAACATGGACCTGCGGAACTCGGGCGGGGACGGGTCTCAGAGGATGCTCAACGCGCTGCTGCCGGGAACGGCGGTGCCGATACACCGTCATCGGGAGTCGTCGGAGACGACGGTGATCCTGCGGGGAAGGCTGTTCATGGTGTTCTACGACGATTTAGGCGGTCAGACGGAGCGGTTCCTGCTGGATCCGTCGCTGGGAAACCACGGCGTGCAGATACCGTGTAGCCAATGGCACTCGGTGGAGGTGGTGGAGCCGTCGGTGATCCTCGAAATGAAGGACGGGGCGTACGCTCCCCTCGCCCCCGAGGACACGATGGACTGAACGCTGTTTTTGACAGAAGGACATATACATGGAGAGGAGGCTTGCGGGCCTCCTCTGTTATTTTTTGACAGAAGAACAAAAGAACATAAGGCCTCGTGAATGGAGAGGAGACCTCCGAGTCTCCTATGTTTTTTCAGACAGGAGAAACAGGAGGCCTCGTGGGTGGAGAGGAGACCTCCGAGTCTCCTATGTTTTTTAGACAGGAGAACAGTAGATACAGGAGGCCTCGCGAATGGAGAGTAGACCTCCGAGTCTCTTATGTTTTTTAGACAGGAGAACAGTAGATACAGGAGGCCTCGCGAATGGAGAGTA
>USIY01000245.1 GCA_900554845.1 uncultured Bacteroidales bacterium
CCATTGAGGCACTCTTTAGCGTCAAGACTATCACCGACGGCGTCATACCTCCCACTATCAACCATGAGGAAGGCGACGACGACCCCGAAGTGGATCCCAAGCTCAATTTCACTTTCAACAAGGCTGTGAAGAAAGACGTGAAAACCGTCCTGAGCAACACGTTCGGATTCGGCGGTCACAACGCTTGCGTAATCCTGAAGAAGTACGAAGACTGATCCAAAAGGCTTTCAAGCCCTGACGCAAATGGATTGAAATAACAGAAGCGCGCCCATCGGGACGCGCTTTTTTCATTGCCCTCCTACACCGCCGTCCATTCCCCTTTTCCACGCCATTATCAAGGCCTTTACGCTTGTTTATATGCTGATTTTTTATTAAATTTGCAGTCTGAAAAGAGTAAATATAATGGCAGATTTCGAAGATTACGAAGAGGGTCTGGAAGAGGCTCCAAAAAAATATCAAGCGGACAATATTCAAGTGCTGGAAGGCCTTGAGGCGGTGCGCAAGCGCCCTTCCATGTACATCGGCGACACCGGCGTGCGCGGCCTTCACCATCTTGTGTACGAGGTGGTGGACAACTCGATCGACGAGGCGCTGGCCGGATACGCCAACCACATAGAGGTGACCATCACGGACAACAACAGCATCCGCGTCGTGGACAACGGCCGCGGTATCCCCGTGGACATGCATGAGAAGATGCACAAACCCGCTCTGGAAGTGGTGCTGACCGTCCTCCATGCCGGCGGAAAGTTCGACAAGGGGTCTTATAAGGTTTCCGGAGGTCTACACGGTGTCGGTGTAAGCTGTGTCAACGCGTTGTCCGACTATCTCCGCGCCGAAATCCACCGAGACGGCAAAATCTACATGCAGGAATATTCCTTAGGAAAGCCTACTTCGGAGCTTTGCGAAATAGGCCGGACCGACCATACCGGAACAACAATCCTGTTTCATCCAGACGCATCGATATTCTCCGAGACAATCTACGACTATGAGACGCTGGCAAACCGCCTGCGTGACCTGGCGTTCCTTAACGCCGGAATAACGCTGTCCCTGACCGACGAACGCGTGCTGGACGAGGAAGGCAACCCCAAAAAGGAAGTGTTCCATTCCGAACAAGGACTCCGTGAGTTCGTGGAATATCTTGACGAAGGCAAGGAGCCTCTGATCGAGGATATCATCGACCTGAAGACAGAGCGCAACGGCGTTCCGGTGGAAGTGGCCATGACCTACAATAATGACTTCAACGAGAACATTTACTCCTACGTAAACAACATCAACACCATCGAAGGAGGCACGCACCTGACGGGATTCCGCCGCGGCCTGACAATGACGTTGAAGAAATACGCCGAGGACAATCATCTTCTTGACAAACTGAAGATAGAATTGTCGAAAGAGGACTTTCGCGACGGTCTGACAGCTGTGGTGTCGGTCAAGGTAGCGGAACCTCAGTTCGAAGGTCAGACCAAGACGAAACTCGGGAACAATGAAGTGATGGGCGTGGTGCAGACGGCTGTCAGCGACGCACTTCGCAATTATCTGGAGGAACATCCCAAACAGGCCAAGACAATCGTCGACAAGGTGGTTCTTGCAGCGCAGGCACGGCATGCCGCATACAACGCAAAAATGCGCGTGCAGAACAAATCCAGCCTCGGAGGCGCCGGTCTCCCCGGCAAGCTGGCCCCTTGCAAGAGCCATATTCCCGAGGACTGCGAGCTGTTTCTGGTGGAGGGAGACTCCGCAGGCGGCTCGGCCAAGCAGGGCCGCAACCCCCACTATCAGGCCATCCTCCCGCTGCGAGGCAAAATCCTGAACGTGGAGAAAGCGATGGACCACAAGATCCTGGAATCGCAGGAAATCGTGAATATGTACAAGGCGCTCGGCGTAACCATCGGCACCGAGGAGGACAGCAAGGCCCCCAATATGACCAAACTGCGCTACCACAAGATCGTCATAATGACCGATGCCGATGTGGACGGAGCTCATATCGCGACGCTGCTGATGACTTTCTTCTACCGTCGTATGCGCCCCATCATCGACAACGGATACCTCTACATAGCCACTCCGCCGCTTTACCGCTGCGACATCAAAGGAAAGAAGAAGGGCGAGGCAACGGAATACTGCTGGACCGACCAGCAGGTGCAGCGTTACGTCGACGACAAATGCGGGGGCGACCGCAACAGGCTCGTACTTCAGCGATACAAAGGTCTTGGTGAGATGAACCCCGAGCAATTGTGGGAGACCACCATGGATCCGGAGAACCGTATGCTGAAACAGGTCACGCTGACCAACGCCGCCGAAGCGGACCGCACCTTCACAATGCTGATGGGGGAAGACGTGGCCCCACGCCGCGATTTCATCGAGGCGCACGCCACCTACGCTAATATTGACGCGTGATCTACTAAAATCAAGATTTTACTCCGAGACGGCGGAACAGCTCGATATATCGTTCCGCCACCTGTCGGGATCCGAATTTCCCGCGGGCGGACTGCAACATGGCGTGGCGCAATGCCGCGCCATTTTTCTTTAGCTCGTTGTAAGCCCAAGCAATACCCTCAGCAAGTCCCTCGGCCGTTTTCTCCAGGCTTCCGCAAGGCACAAGATAACCCGTTTGCTTATGATCCACGATGTCGCGCTGACCTCCGCTGTCGGTGGCCACGGGGACGCAGCCCCAGGCCTGCCCCTCCACGAGGGTGCCGGGAAGAGTCTCGTACAACGAACTTGAAACCACAATATCACCGCCACGGTACAAATCCTCAACGGCCTCGCCGGCAAGGACTCCCATATGCCTATGCCCGATGCCTAATCCGGCGATACTCTCAGGATTCTTGACGTTTCCGAAAGTCACCAGTTCGCAGTCGTTTGCAACGTTCCGGTGCTTAGCCGCTAAAATTTCAGTGGCGCGTACAAGCACAGGGAGTCCCTTTACAGGATCGTCAAGGCGAGCAGCCCCAAAAAGAATACGGCATTTCCCGCCGCGGAATCCATCGATGAACCCTGTGTCGCCCTCGTCGAAACGGAAGGCGTTAGGTATCACCGTCACATTTTCGTTACCAAGAAGGCCCGACATCCTTGCCTTGTCGGCGAGCCAGTTGCTCACAGCCACGAATTGAATTTTCCGCCTGGAATTGAGATATACATCCTCCTTATGCACCCATGTACGGGCTGAAAGATCGTTCGGCTTCGCTTTTTCCCCCAATAGAGGGCATTGTCCGCAATTATGAAGCCAGTTCCCGCATTCGCCTGCATGATGGCATATCCCCGTCATGTTCCACATGTCATGCATGGTCCATACCACCGGTTTGCCGAGGTTAAGAAGTCTTCTCACTCCATCCAAAGAGACGAAGCCCTGATTGATCCAGTTCAGGCATATCACGTCGGCTTCTTTCACCCAAGGGTGCTTCCAGACAGCTACACCGTCAGCACCGTTGTCGATCTTGAACAATGTGCCGCGATCCATGCCGTTCTGCAGATAGATTCCAAGCCGCTCACGCAAGAACTCACCATGAAGCGCGGTCTTGGATGCAGCAAGGTCCACACAACTTGAATCAGTACGTTTCTCAGCCACGAGCATACGTGCGTCGACACCGGCGTCCATAAGCGCCTCCATGAGTCTGTAACTGACCACGGCCGCGCCTCCCGTACTGTCGGATTTATTGATAATTACAACTTTCATCTGCGAATGTAAGTAACAAAACGATAATGTATCCCGTATGTCTCTTATACACAT
>USIY01000246.1 GCA_900554845.1 uncultured Bacteroidales bacterium
ACAAAAAAGTGTCCTAATCTCCAAGCATATATTTCATGCCCTGAGTTGCACCTGTAGAAATAGCGATTCCAGATTCAATTAAATCCTTAAGCATTCTTTGGATGGATTTACGAGGAATCTCTTCACCGATGCGAATATTGATGTCTTTTATAGAAGTTGGTCCGTAAAGTTTTAAGTCCTCAATAATTAATTCCCTGAGACGATGTTGTTCAATGCGCTTCAATGTTGTCTTTCCCTTGAAATTGCTGTCCCGGAGCAACTGAGGGACAACCCGATACTCAACACTTTTGGTCTTGCCGTCATTGGTCTCCACTAATCCCATATCAATCAACGGGCGAAGCCATGGACGCAATGCCACATTATCCTTCAGTTCGAGCTGACGAATCAGTTCCGACCCGGAAATGCTTCCAGCCTGGGCAATCATGCCGAGACATATCAGCTGTTTCTGTTTTAACGGAATATTTCGTGAGGCCGTCTGCATGACTTTAATCGCTTCTTGGCTGACAATACGCCGTTCCACAATGGCAACCACATAATCATCCCCCTCCTCGACACGCGGAACCTGCTTGCCGAAAGTAAGCTGAACCTCATACATCTTGTCATAACCGGAACCCTCACGCTCCATAAGATGAAGAACATAAAACAAGTTTGCCATTCGCTCATTGCGCTTCACCGATTTGTGAAGGATGTTGTTAGCCGTCACTCCCAAAGGCAACTGTCCGGGATTAACAAATTCAACCCTGTCGGGATGTACGTTTATGAAAATATCACCTGCAACGGCATACGAACGATGAACCAGTGCATTCGCGCACAACTCGCGTATAACCCTCTCGTCGTATGCAATAATATTGCGGCGATAGAGGCCATCGGATATTTCGTTGGTCTCTTTCCAGTCAGGCACGCGTTCCCATACACTTTCGATCATCTCTATGGGATTCATGGTGTAATCGTCCCAAAGGTATTTCTGCACCTTTTCACCTTCTGCATCGTATTTGATGCATTGAATTATCGGAGAATGGAGCATATTTCCTCGCTGACTCTGGGTGCCGATAAAGAGGACTCCCAAATTCGTCATCTCGTCGCCATCTTCTTTCGTCAGCCCGAAGTAATCAAGAATCTCCTTGGTCTCTTTCTCTTTTACGAAATCCGACACACGGTCGGAATCTTTAATACGAGCGATGAAATCAGATAGCTTATCTCTGTCGCATTTTTGCCATATCCATTGAGAAACAATATTTTCCCACTTGGTTGAATCTTTCTCGCCGGCAAGTCTGAAAAACTCATCACCGGTTACAGGCTTGGATGAATCGCCTATGCGAATATAATAACGTCCGTCGCTTGTTGATGCGAGAGAATGAGCGTTATGCTGGACAAACAGCCTCAGGAACTCGCTGCCATTGTCGGCAGCTATTATTTCAGTAGTCGCCGAGACGTTTACCGTCAACCCAGCAATCTTATTGATCAGTTTGGTTGGCAAATCTTTCGGTATGCGTTGGATAGCATCAGGAATATCAGCATCATCCTCAATTCCGAGATCCATCACGCCACCTTGGGCGTTGGCGAAACCAACACAATCCTTGGCAATTTCCTTGAAATCCGCCTTCGGTCCATGAATCGCTCTCAGAGATTTCCTGTCGTATAAGCTGTTTTCTCTCATTGTAATCACAAAATTAGCGAATTTTTCCGAGATATAAGGTCTCCAATTCAAAGTATTCCTCCAATAGCCAGTTGTAATCAACCTTCCCCATTAAGAAAGCGGCAAGAGGCTGGGCGGTCTGTAATCCGCCTTTCTACGTTGGCGGGTTATCACAGACTCGCCCTGCCGGGACTGGTCAGAGATACTTGCTTGCTTCTTTGAGGCTAAGAGGATTCATCTTGTCACGGTATTTCACGATGAAACCGCGTACCCATTCAGGATTGGACTTGGAATAATCCCGAAGACTCCATCCAATCGCCTTGTTGATGAAAAATTCTGAACTGCCGAAGTTATTGACAAGAATCTTTTCAAGCAGTTCCTCATTCGTGTCGAGTTTACGGCACAACTGATGATCTATGGCGATACGACGCACCCAGAAGTCATCATCTTCCGACCATTTCAACATCAGATCATTTATCCGGCCATCAATGAATGCGATATTGCCGACAATCCTGTCAAGACCGTCTATAGTATCCCACCATTGTTTTGAACGGACAAATCTTTCGATGGCGGCAACATCATCATATTTCAGGAATTTCTGCATAGCTGCCAGATAGTCCATGACTACATATTGAAACTCGCGGTATTCATCATTCCAACATTTTTCAAGAAAATCCCAGTCAACGGCACCAGCTTTCCTTTCTTTGTTGAGGATTGTTTTATAGACAGCCTTCCTTTTAGGTGTCGGGATACCGTAATACTTGAACTTATCGCGCATATATGAAGACATCTTCTTGGCATTATCTTCATCACGCAACAGTTCAAAAGCCTCTTTTATTTCATGATACTTGTCCATAACATGGATATTTTGTCCCATTATACCGGCCCAAAGTTATACATTATTTATTGATCACCCAAAGTCTCATGTCCTGACAGGACCTGACAGAATAGGATACGGACAGTCAATTGCTCTTATAAACAAAAAAAGAAGGCCCAAAATAGAGTCATGTTTTAGGAACTGCTGTATATTCAATCAATTACAGCGTTTCCGGTGAACAAAAACGACTCCGTTCTGCCTGTTCCAGAATTCTACACCTGGAATTGCCATATTTTGCCATTTTTTGATGAAAACAGACAAAATAAAAATCGCTGAAATGTCTGAATTTCAGCGATTTTCATAATTTAGTATTTTACCATCGTGGTCCCACTTGGGCTTGAACCAAGGACCCACTGATTATGAGTCAGTTGCTCTGACCAACTGAGCTATGGGACCTGCCAGAATTCCTCCGGAATGATATTCCGGTCGGATTTCCAACTGCAAAATTAATACTTTTCTGCGGAATTTCCAAATCCGCAGAAAAGTATATGTATTTTTGTCATTAAAATCCAGTGCATTCAAATGCAATAATCATTCTACACGACGGATTTAATTCTTTATTAATCAATGCGCTTGGAAGGAGCAAATACTCTGTAGGCCAATGCGGCGAGGATGGCTCCTACCAGCGGACCGACTACCATCACCCAGAAATCAGGCCATGCGTTCTGCGAGAACAGGGCCGGACCGAAAGAACGGGCCGGATTGACGGAACAGTTGTCCACAGGAATTCCGACAATGTTCACCAGACCAAGAGCCAGACCGATGGCTACTCCCGCCATATTGGAATTGCCCCATTTCGATGTGGAGAAAAGAACCACGAATACAAAAAGGAACGTCAGAAGTCCTTCCGTTAGCAATGCGAAGGCCTGGCTGACACCGGGCTGACACACATTGGTGGCGAGATACGATGTCTTGTCCGAAAATCCGATATTATTGGTAATACCGCCGAATTCAAACGATCCGCCGTCAAAATATCCTCCCACAGACATGAGCCACAGCAACATCGCTCCACCGAGAGCGGCACCCACCAGCTGCGCGAATACGTATCCGCAAAGATCCTTAAGCGTAAATTTACTGTCAGTCAGATATACGCCGAGCGAAACGGCAGGATTGACATGGCATCCGGATATGCCTCCTATGGCGTAGCACAACGCCAACAGAATCAAGCCGAAACAAATACCGATGCCTAAAGTGCCGATCTTAGGG
>USIY01000247.1 GCA_900554845.1 uncultured Bacteroidales bacterium
CAGCGCGCGGCCCCCCATGGTCCATCGGGGATTCGCGTCGCTGTAACCGCTCTCCGTAAGATCCACCACTTCCGTGCCGTCGGCTTTCACCAAGGCAATGTCCTGGTTGTTCCAGCCGCCTATTCCGATGTAAGAAGTCAGGAACCACTTGCTGTCGGGCGACCATACGAACGTCACGTCGCCGTCGCTGTAGCTGTAGTTGTATTTGCCGTCAAGAGCGGTGGTGACAGCCTTGGTCTTGGGATCGATCACCTGAATGATTGTACGGTTCTCCAGGAACGCCACCTTCTTGCCGTCCGGGCTAAACGCAGGTTGCTGAGCGGGTTTGCCGCTGGCCGGAGAATAAAGCAGTTCCTCCACGGTTTCCGTGCAGTGCGTGAAATCCTTCTCTTTCGGGTCCTTGATTTTTGAGGTGAATATCTGCCACTGACCGTCACGCTCGCTGTCGTAAACAAGTGTCTTGCCGTCGGGGCTGAAACTTACCACGCGCTCCTGCCCCGGTGTATTGGTTATCTGCTTGGTTGTCTTGTATTTCACAGAAGTGACATACACGTCGCCGCGGGCGATGAACGCCACCTCCTTGCCGTCGGGCGACGGAACCATGTAAGTGGCTCCGCTTGTGAGCAGGCGTTTCTGCAGGTCTGCGTCGTAGTCGTCGCTAATAATCGACACATTCACCTTCTGTGGCTCTCCCCCCGGAGCAAGGGTATATAACTCTCCGTTCCAGCTGAATGCCATCGTTCCGTTGTCGGCCCGTGACAATGAGCGCACCGGATGATCAGTGAATTTCGTAAGCTGCTTCTTACCGGAACCGTCGCCGTTCATAGTCCATACGTTGAGCGTGCCGTCCTGCTCGCTGACATATGTGATGCTTCCGTCGCCGTTCCATACCGGGTTGCTGTCATGGCCGTTGAAGTCCGTGAGTTTGGTGTATTTGTCGCCGTCCTTCACCCAAATGTCATTGGTGCCGGAAGACCGCTCGTGCTTGCGGAAAATATTCTCCAGGCCCTTACGGTCCTGATAGACCATACGTCCCTTGCTGTCAAAATCGGCGGCGCCGACATTGATATGGGCGTAAAGCTTGGGACGTTTGGGATTGTATGCGTTGACGGTGTAGACCTGCCCCACTCTCGGATGCGCCACGGATTTAGGATCGCCCATCTGGGATGCAAAGAAGAGCAGGGTGCTGTCGTTGACCCATGCGCACAGAGTCTCCCTGCCGCTGTTGGTTGTGACACGGCGCGGTGTTCCACCGGTCGCGGGCATGACATAAATGTCATTGTTGCCTGAATTCCTCGTGCTTTGGAAAGCAATGGATTTGCCGTCCGGGCTCCACATAGGATTAGTGTCATAGGCCTGGCTCGTGGTCATCTGACGTGCCATTCCTCCCGATACCGGAACGGAATAGATATCGCCTTTATAGGTGAAAGCGATAGTCTTGCCGTCGGGCGAGATATTCGGATTCCGCAGCCATAACGGAGAATCGGCGTATGCAATTCCTGCAGCCGAGGCAAGGGCGGCGCCGATAAGAATAGGTTTGAAATTCATTCTATCGTTGTTTTAATTGTTTATGTCAAATAACTTGGTCACCACCGCTGGCACTTGATGATCGTCTTGGAAGTAGTCAGCAGCATCTCCTTGTGCGAAGGGAAGTCCACGTCAAAAACCGCCGGATTCTCAAATATGCCGTACTGCTCCAGATTGCCGGCAGGAACCGGATTGGGATCCCGGAAATCCACCACAAGCTTGCCATCCTTCTTGTCGTAGTCCATCACTCCGGTAACCGTGGGGCTCTTCAGTTGAAAAAGCTCAAGCTGGATGCCTATGTATCTGTTCCCTACTTCGGTGACCTTGCCGTCCTCGCGATTCTCATAACTTACCACTCGCCAGAATCCGTCGATTTCGCCGTTGGAATCCGATCGCCGGCATCCCACCAAGGCAAACATAGCCAACAGCATGGCTATGAGAGTAACTTTTTTCATAAACATAATCTTTATATTTCTTACAAAAATACAACATTATTGCCGAATGACAAAAAATGAGTAATAAATGACCATATTATCCGTAAAAAGTATGAACAATTTTATATCATCATGAAACAACGAGTAGGTATTATAATAACGATATATGCCATATTTCTTCTGCTGCTGATGTTACAGCATCCACTGTTCATGCTTTATTATCATGCTAAATTTTCAACAGTCGGAATCCATGACTGGTTTAATGTGATTCTGCATGGCCTACCTTTGGATTTCTCTATCGCCGGCTATATGACGGCCATACCTGCATTGTTTTGTGTCGTATCCACATGGCTGCCGGGAAAATGGTTAAAACGTGCGTTCCGGATATATTTTGGAATCGCCGCGATGTTGTTGTCAATTATTTTTATTGTGGATATGGGCTTGTTCGAATACTGGGGTTTCAGACTTGATGTGACTCCCCTCTTTTATTTCATGACCGGTCCGAAGGACGCCCTGGCCTCAATGACGGGAACGATGATGATATGCGGCATACTGGCAATTCTGGCTTATGCTTTCATTATATATATATCTTTCCTATGGATTTCCAATATAAAGTTAATCCGGCCTAAATCTCGGACATTCACTGGAATAATATGTCTATTGCTCACGACTTCCTTGTTTATTCCAATCCGCGGAGGACTTACCGTTTCCACGATGAATACAGGCAAAGTCTATTTCAGCGAAAACCAGCTTTTGAACCAGGCCGCTCTTAATCCCGCTTTCAATTTGATGGAAAGCGCCTCGAAGAACAAGGATTTCGGCAATCAGTATCGTTTCATGTCAGAAGCTGAGGCGGACAGGCTTTTCTCTGGGATGATCCGCACTACCCAATATGAACATGCCGACTCAACGTCACTGTTCTCTGTTCGCAGACCTGATGTGATAATGATAATATTGGAAAGTTTCTCCAATTATCTGATGCGGGAAACCGGAGGCGACGGCAAAGTGGCGTGCAATCTTGATTCGCTGGCTCGGGAAGGAATACTTTTCACCAATTTTTACGCCGACAGCTTCCGTACAGATCGAGGTCTGGTATCGCTCTTGAGCGGATATCCGTCGCAGCCCACCAACAGCATAATGAAATATCCGCGTAAGACGCAGAATCTCCCGTCCATTCCAAGATCTTTGCGTGATGCCGGTTATTCAGCAGAGTATTTCTATGGCGGAGACGCAGATTTCACCAATATGCGTTCATATCTGGTGTCATGCGGTTTTCAAAATATAGTGAGCGATGCCGATTTCCCGTTGTCGGAAAAAATAAGCAAATGGGGTGCGCCGGACCATCATCTGTTCAATAAAGTGCGTGAAGCGCTGAAAAATCAGGATCAAGGACCGGCATTACGAGTGATTCAGACCAGCAGCAGCCACGAACCTTTCGAAGTCCCCTACCGCCGTCTTAAAGACGATCGTCTCAATGCATTTGCTTACACCGACAGTTGCGTGGGCGCTTTTATCAGAGATCTTAAAAAAACTCCGAGATGGGAAAAGACTCTTGTAATACTTGTTCCCGATCATCTGGGAGCTTATCCGGCCGATATCGACAACAATATGGAAAGCCGCTATCGCATTCCTTTGATATTGACAGGCGGAGTGGTCCGAGGTCCATTGCGTATAGAGACATACGCCTCGCAGCATGACCTGGCCGCTACTTTGCTGGCGCAGTTCGGACTTCCGCACGGCCAGTTCACGTT
>USIY01000248.1 GCA_900554845.1 uncultured Bacteroidales bacterium
ATATATATGCGTCGCCTAATTTTGGCATTTCATAGAATTCCTCGAGATACTTGTATTTGCGGTTGTACACGCTGTCGCTTAGGCACACCATCGCTATACGCTGGCCAGCATAACTGAAAATCTTCGATCCAGACAACAATAGCACATAATTATCGGTATATTTGGCAACGGACAGACCTTTCGTTCCGGGTTCCTGCACGTTCACGCGGAAATCCATCCCGAAATATGCCATATCCTCAATGACGATAGCATCGTACTTCGTAGCCAGACGGCCGATGATCTCAAGCTCCTCCTCCGTCAGGTTTATCCATGCCGGATTGTTGGGATTGCTGTACAATATGCCGGTGATGTTGCCTTTCTTAAGATAACTTTCAAGCTTTTCTTCCAGCTTCTTGCCGCGATATTGATAAATGTCGAACTGCTCATGCTTGATACCAAGCACTTTGGCCTGCTGACGATTGGCGGGAAAGCCCGGCATTATGAAAAGCATTGTGTCCTTCTGGCCCTTCAGCCGCTGCTCCAGAATTATCTGAAGCGTAAAGCTCCCCTGCATAGAGCCCACCGTCGGCACTATTCCCTCGGGACTGACATCCACATCCAGAAAGCGTTTCAAAAAACGCCGACATGCATTTTTCACTTCAGGGATGCCTTGAATCGGAGGATATTTGTTGGCGATGCCGCTGTTCAAGGCAGTCATCTCAGCCTCGACTCCAAGACGCTCCGCCTCCAGACCGGGATTGCCTATCTCAAGATGGACCATAGGTTCCCCTACACGCGCCTCAAGCTCATGCGCAAGACTGACTATCTGGCGTATCGTGGCTCCGGCAACGTCCATAATCGACAGTTTGTCAACCGCCGACTGAAAATCTTGATCACTTATAGGAAACATGTCTTATAGATTTAAGGTGATTGGCATTCAATTATTGATCATGTCCAGCGCCCGTTGCCGACCGGCGCGGTAGGCCTCGACATTTGACTTTACAACGGCCTCGCCCTTCCTTCCGAAAACATCCGCTATCGCCGCCTCTATCTTTTCTGTGGGGATGTCTATGAAAGGAGACGCCGCACCCAGCAGCACCAGATTGGAGCTTCGGGCAGTCGCCACTTCTTTGGCTGCCGCCTCCATGTCGAAGCATACTGTATGATCATGTCTCGCAAGTTCCTGCTCTATGGCCTCCATATCCGGATAGTTGTCGATATTTACGAACGGAAGCGTGGACGTAACAATCCATCCGCTCTTGCTGAGGAAAGGCTGATATCGCAATGCCTCCATTGGCTCAAGCGAAACGATTAGATCCGCACCCCCCTTGGGAATCAAATCCGAATGTATGGGCGCGCTGCTGATACGGAGGTTGGACTGCACGTCTCCACCTCGCTGGCTCATGCCGTGGACCTCGGCCTGCTTAAGGTGCAATCCGTCGGAAAGAGCCGCGGATCCAAGTATAGTTGCTATCGTCAATATTCCCTGACCGCCGACTCCGGCCAATACTATATCGCTTTTCATGAATTTTCTTTTTATGTGTTATTTCTTGGCTGTCTTGGCCGACGCATGCCTGCGGGCCGTCTGTATGCATTCCCGACGTGAGATTATCACTGAAAGTCCCTTGTGGTTTATTTCCTCCAGGAACAGAGCCTTCATCTCATCATGCAGTTTAGGCAACGAATCGATGGTGCGCACATGCTTCGGATTCGCACCGAGCCCCAGACATATCTCCTCAAGTTTTCCAGTGCCCTGGGAATCCTGACCGCCGGTCATTCCGGTGGTGAGATTGTCCGAGATCACCACTACTATATTGCTGTCTTCGTTGATAGCATCCAACAGTCCTGTCATGCCCGAATGCGTGAAAGTTGAATCCCCTATAATCGCAAGCGACGGGAATTGTCCTGCATCCGCCGCTCCCTTAGCCATAGTGATCGACGCACCCATGTCCACACAAGAGTCAATCGCATTGAACGGTTTCAGGAATCCCAGAGTATAGCAGCCTATGTCGCCGAACACCTTTGCCTGCGGATAAGCCTCGAGAGCATCGTTCATCGCCGAATATACATCGCGGTGTCCGCAACCCTGGCACAACGCCGGCGGACGCGGCACCACAAGCTCGGATTTCTCCGGCACTTCACGGACTTTCAGTCCTTTCGCCTCAGGACGCAACTTGAGCATTGTGGCTGTTACCTCGTCAGGGCTAAGTTCGCCATCGCGGACCACATCCCCCGACAGTTTGCCGTGGATACTCTTTCCTTCATACAAGAGTCCTGCGACCTTTTCTTCAATGAAAGGCTGTCCCTCCTCAAGCACCAGTATTGCGTCGCATTCCTGCCATAGGCGTTTCAGCATTACTTTCGGCAACGGATATTGCCCTATCTTCACCACAGGAAACGGCACATCTCCTCCAAATGCCTCCTGAAGATAATTATAAGCTATGCCGCTTGCTACAATTCCAAGACTCTTGTCGCCGGCGTCCTCATATCGGTTGAACGGTGATTTCTCCGACTCCTCCACGAACGCGTCCTGATCCTTTATAAGCTGACGGTTACGTACCTTCGAAACCGCCGGCATCAATACCCACTGACGCGGATTCTGCGGATAATGCAGTTCATTTTCAGGCGATGGCTCGCTTTCGGTCTCGACAACAGCGCGTGAATGGGACAATCGTGTCACCATACGGGTAAGCACCGGTATGCGGTTGCGCTCCGACAGTTCAAATCCATAACGGGCCATATCGTAAGCCTCCTGCTGATTGCTCGGCTCAAGCACCGGAAGCATAGCGAAGGATCCATAATACCTTGAGTCCTGTTCATTCTGCGACGAATGCATCGAGGGATCGTCGGCAACTATCACAAGCAAGCCACCGTTCGCTCCTGTCATACCGGAATTCACAAATGGATCCGCAGCCACATTCAGGCCCACATGTTTCATCGATGTGATGGCACGTTTGCCGCAGTACGACATGCCTAAGGCCGCCTCTACGGCAGTCTTCTCGTTGGACGACCAATGTGAATGAATGTTGCGCCGACGGGCTGTCTCGTTTGTCTGGACATATTCCAGAATCTCGGTGGACGGGGTGCCCGGATATGCATATGCACCCGACAATCCGGCGTTTATGGCACCCAAGGCCAATGCCTCGTCGCCAAGAAGAAGTCGCTTTGTTTTCATGTGTGTAGTTTAAGGTATACTGGCGAGCATCGCTCCCTTTTAATAATAATTGCAAATATAATGGATATTTTGTAATTTAGCAAAAAATTTCGTACCTAACATAGTACCTAATAATTGTACCTCATGAATAAGATTCTGAATCTGGCGGCCATGCTGGTTCTGACTGCGCTTCCCGCGCTGGCCGAACATGTGACATGGAGCTACAAAATCGTCGGCGACAACACTCCGAGTCCTTCGGTGGTGATTACCGCAAATGTCGATCCCGGCTTTCATCTCTACGCGCCGAACACCCCTGACGGCGGCGGACAACCCTTGGAATTCCATTTCGAAACCAAAGGATGTGCTTTGAGCGGAACTCCCGCCGCAAGCAAAGCCTACATTAAAGAATACAATGACGTATTTGAAGTAGATGAATATTTTTATACCGGGACGGTGAGTTTCACCCAGAAATTGAAACCCACCGACAAGGACTGGGAAGTCCGAGCTGAAGTAAAGGGCCAGGTATGCGACGATTCCGGCTGTTTCCGTGTGAACGGCTCACATCAGTTCAAAGG
>USIY01000249.1 GCA_900554845.1 uncultured Bacteroidales bacterium
CTTTTGGATATCCTTCACGACACCGTTCAAGTCACGGACTGATCCTGTAAGAGTCATACGTGACCCGGCGGCCACTTCAGGCATGGCATCCTCCTGAGCGACGTCGGTGCCGTTGATGGTATCGACGGTCACATTACGGTCGATACCGTTAAGACGCATCGCGGGGTCGCCCATCAGCGCATAGCGCAAGCGGTTGTCCTCGCCGAGATTTCTGTTCAGCGCGGATATGAAAGCGTCGCCTATAGGACGAAGACGGCCGTCCTCTCCGGTCTTGAACAATTCTGTGGCGAATGTACTGTTAAGCACACCGTTCGACGATATATATACCGTACGCGACGCTACGATCATACCGGAAATTCCACCTTTGGCATTCAGCATCAGTTCCTCGCCGGCCGACACCATAGGCTCGTCCCATGGCATGAACCGGCAAGTCGCGGCATAGATGAACATCAGATTGTTGTTCCTCATTCCTTCTATATCGGGCCATTGCCACAGCTGCTCATGTCCCCAGCCGCGTTCCGACGCATGACCGACATAGTTGGTGAAAAGCACGCCTTCGTTGTAAGTTTCGAGCATATGCGCCGTGGCCTGGGGATAAGCCGGACCGGTGGCTGTGGTGACCAATGGATAAGAATCAAGATAAAGTCGGTCGTAAAGATAGCCGGAGCCCTGCCCGTTGCCCTTCATATTCTCGAACACCCGCTCGGACTGTTCAAGATGAGTGCCGTTGTCATTGTCGTCGGCAATGAGCATCACCTTGTTGCGCCACGCCCCCATATCCGGCTTCTCCACATGGTCCACAAGCTTGCGGGCCACAGTCACAGCCTCCGAGGAGGTCTTGACGGGAATACGACCAACGGCCGTGTGGATTCTTGCGTTCGATATGGAGAATGTTCCGCTATCCGTGTCGTCGAGCATCCCGATATAATTGTCGTTGCTGTACGACGAGGTTTCCGACAGACCGTTCTCCGACTGCCATATAGGAACCGCCGTGAAACTCATGTTCTTGAAATCCGCCATCATCCCCTTAGGATCGCAACTCGGCTTTCCCATTATTAGGCAATAACGGGGAGCTCCACCACGGTCATGCCACATTTTCAACAGTTTGCGCCATGCTCCCACATCGGGCTTTCCATTGGAGAATTCATTATAAATGATCTGAGGATCCAGCACAAGCACATTCATAGAATCGCGCGACACATGCATATCCGCGATCAGGCGTGCGCCCTGACTGTAAGATTCGGGAGAAATGACAAGCATATCCGGGGCTTCCGTTCCATGAAGGTCCTGATTGGCGACTTTTTTCCCGGCCACGCATGCCGCATTGACCTGCTCGGGATTGAACGCTACAAATTCGCGGTAGCCGGACGCTCCCACGCTCATGATTCCCATATTGTCGCGGAGAGTGAACTCCACCACTGAAGGATTCGAAGGGTCGGTCACATCATAAATCAGGGTCGACGCTCCGCATCCTTCCACTCCGAGCGTCTGTCCGCTCATGAAATTTCCGTAAAAATGAATCTGGCCGTTGTTGAGTTTGATTTTACGGTCATAAAAGACTTCTATATAATCGAGACGCGCCAGGAAAATGACGCCGGAGTAGTTATAATCCAGCTTCAGCTGCATTTTTTCAGCATTATGCTTCACCTGAAAGGATCGTTCCGCCAGAGCGCCATAGCTTGCTGCGGGGACACCGGCGACAGTGTCTTTATTGGACCGCGGCACTTCCACATCGTCCACCTTGTAAGTCATTCTGGAGCCTCCGCCGGAAACTTTGGCTCCGTAGCGCACGGTGACAGAAGCTTGTTCGGAAGCGCGGTCCGGCATATCGAAAGTGAATGTCCGCGATCGTGTGCCGCGGAAATCCTCGCCGAGATACGTACGGCCCGATTCCCCGAGATGCTCCAGATCCTGTTCGTGAACCTGACGGTGAACAAAACTCGTGACCTCCGGCGAGCGTTCTCCCTTCATGTCCATGACCCGTATCTCCCCTACCGGCTCACGGTCGCTGAGGAAATAGAAAGATGTGTCGGAATAAGGATTTATCACATGCCTGAAAGGACGCGCCGAATCATCGTTGGGTGTCCAGCTGAAATGGTCGCGGGCAAAGAAAACAATGCCTTTGCCTGTGCGGGCCGAAGGCTGCAAGGGAAGGTCGTCGACCGTGGATTCATTGAGATCCTCCGGAACCATGGCTCCGCCGGAACCATATACCCGCACCTTGGAAGGATCGGAAAAGCCGAGCGAACGCAACTGCGAGTCGGTAATAAGCGTCATTCCGGTTCTTGACACCTGCACGGTGGCCCATCTGCCTTCCGACAGCACGGAATGAGCGGCATAATGGCCGGGCTGCGCGGCATTCGCCGTCAAAGCCAGGACACACGATGTCGCCGCAAGTATAATATAATATAGAACGTTCTTGATTTTCATCTCATTAATAAAACGGAACAAGCACCTCATTATTTTGCGAATTGACGCAAGTGCTGCTTCCATTGCTCACGGTTTCCGGAAAACACGTCAAGATCTACGTCTCCGCGAATTCCGGGCACTTTGCCTCGGTGGTCGTACTGCCAGAAAGTCCAGTTGCCGTTGGCCATGTTCTCGTTGAACGAGCATATCCACAACGGCATTCCGGCGCAAGTTGGATAAAGGAACCGCTCGTAACCCTGCTCGTTGGAGTAGAACATTGGTCTGTACCCTCTCAGAGTGAGCATATCCACCATATCCGACAGCCTGGCCGCGATCGAGTCAGCGGGGACATTCTCGGGATTGCCCTGCTGCTCCACATCAATCACCACACCCAGTTCCAGCGGACGCGCCTCGACCGCCTTCAGAAGATTACGGGCCTGGTCGATGCCGTCACGGTCGAAACGAAAGAAGTGATAAGCGCCCCGCATCAGACCCGCATGGCCGGCCTTCATGTAATTCAGCGCAAAATTCGGATCCCTGTAGTCAGTTCCTTCGGTGGCCTTGATGAAGATGAATTCATATCCGGCTTTTGCCACGGCGTCGAGATTCATCATTCCCTGATGCGCGGAAACATCTATGCCCCGCACCGGAAAACGTTCCTCATCGACATGCGGAGGAGAGGTGATGTAGCGGTTCCATGAAAAGAATATAGCGAATATCAACAGTATCAGGACAGCCACGAACATCCACAAAACCCGGATATCCCTGCGCAACCGTTTGTGCAGCATATGCGGTTCGTCGGAATAATCAAGCATCTCACGGTCGTCCACACCGTCGCCATAAGCGGACACATGATATTCTGACCGGTCGGGATATTCCTCCATAAGACGCGACACCTTTTCGGCTCCCTTACACTCCTGTGTTACAAAACGTCCGGTCAAAAATCCCCGGTCGTCCACTTCCGGCCTTGTGCCCACCACCTTGTCGAACCCTTGTTTGCGTGCCCAGGGAATTATCCATTGCTCCACACTGGCCGAGCATATAACGGTCTCGTCGCCGCGTAGCCGCGCCTCCTGATACGCCTCCATTCCCACTCGGCGCAGATTCCGGTCCAATACATCAGAAAAAGCGTCACAGTAAGCCTCGAACGCACTCAAGGGCATGCCCGCGTACAACTTGCCGAACAGTTTTTCCTTCACCGCGCCACTCTCTTTAAGACCGAGCCTCCAGGATATAATGTCCGGAAGCACCCCCGTCATGGCGCGACGAATCCCACTGCC
>USIY01000250.1 GCA_900554845.1 uncultured Bacteroidales bacterium
AGCCGAGAGCCTTGAGCACTTCGTCGGTATTTCCGCCGAGGGTCGGGCACGGGCCATATGTAGGCTGATAGCCGGAGATGGTGAACGGAACGCCCACGGTGACGAATTCGCCTACCTTGCCGCCCTGATTGATGCGGACAAGTGTGTTGCCGTCGTAGAGCGATTCATCGGTCATGATTTCCTTGGTGTTCAGCACAGGGGCGCAAGGCACACCGAACGGGGCGAGTTTCTGTACCACCTCGAATTTGGTGTACTGCTGAGTCCACTGTTCTACACGGGCAATGATTTCAGCTTTGTGGCGGTCACGTGCATCGGCAGTGTTGAAATCGGGATTGGTGAGCCAGTCCTCAAAACCGAATGCCTTGCAGGCTTTCTCGAAGTCCTTGGCGCCGCGCTGGAAGATGATGTAGACGTAAGCGTTGGGGTCGGTTTCCCATCCCTTTGCCTTGTAAGTCCAACCGAGGACGCCGCTGCCTTCGGTGTTGCCGGAACGCGGAACGTAGTCGGGGAATTTCTCGTTGGGGTACTGCGGGAACTGCGTCAGATAACCGATCTTGTCGAGAGTCAGCTGATCGCGGGTCTTGATACGGCAGAGGTTGAGGCAGGCGTTGTGCATCGACTGGTACACATAGCAGCCCTCGCCCGTGTGGGTTCTTTGCTGAAGGGCTGCCAGCAGTCCGATCAGCATGTGCATTCCGGTGTTGGAGTCACCGAGGGCGGCGCCGGACTGTGTCGGCACGGCGTTGTCGCCGGTCCACCATCCGGTGGTGGAGGCCGCGGCGGCCGTTACCTGGGCAACAGGCTCGTAGGCCTTCAGATGAGCGTATTTGGAGGTTACCGGGAAGCCCTTGATTGTGCCGTAGATGCACTTCGGGTTAAGCTTGTGTACCTCTTCCCAACTGAAGCCAAGTTTGTCCATGGCGCCCGGGTGAAGGTTCTCCACGAAGATGTCGGCGGTCTTCAGCAATGTGGTCAGAATCTGTTTGCCGTCGGGGGTGGCGGCGTCAAGTGTCAGCGATTTCTTGTCGGAGTTCAGCTGAAGAAAGTAGTAACTGGGACAGTCCGGATCGAACTGCAGTTCATTACGGGTGGCATCACCGCTGCCCGGACGTTCTATCTTGATGACGTCAGCGCCGAGCCACGCGAGCATTTGTGTACATGAAGGACCGGACTGCACGCTGGTGAAGTCGATCACTTTGATTCCTTGAAGTGGTGCTGTGTTCATAATATTAAAATTAAGTAAATTTGTTCTTTTTACTTAATAAAAACACAGAACAAGGGCAATTTGTTGAGTCCGGCAGGCATTGGCTAAAATAGCTGTTACAGCTACGAGAGCTCTGATAGCTATTATCTCTGTGATAGTCTAATGCCGCGGTTCGCGGACAATCTTTGCTATCAGGCCCGGCTGTTTCACGGCCTGATTGTTGATGCTGAAATAGGAAGTGAGGCCTTCGTCGGCGCGGTACACAAGGGCATGCTGTCCGTAAGTGGACTCGTGCATGAACGCCAGTTCCATCCGGCGCACACGCGTGGCGTCGAAGTCCGCAAGGGTGAGGCGGTTCAGCAGCAGCTCGATGTATTTCACTGTGTTGACATGGCGGTAAAAGTCCAGGTCGCAGTATTTGAAGCAATATTCATAAGGTTCTACGGTAGCCCGTACGGCCCCGTGCGGCAGCTCGCCTTCGTAGTCCATAGGCAATACGGGGACATGCTTTCCCTGTCTGTCGATGGGACACACTCCGGGGATCGGAAGGTCGTCGGGGATCGGGAGGTGGGTGAGTCCCACCGATTCACGGGTGGTGTAGTCCAGAATCATCCATACCGTCCGCGCGTATCCCAAAGGCTCTCCCTGTTCGTTGGACACTTCGATGATTCGCTCCGAGAAATGACGGTTGTAACTCTCTATCCATGTGGTCAGGCGGTAACGTTCGTTGACTTTGGGATAGCGGAACATCTCCAGGGCGAGGCGCGACAGCACCCAGCCGCAACCGCGCTCCGCCATGTCGGGATTGCCTATGTGCAGCTCATTGGCGTGCGCTGTGGAGATGTCAATTATGCGCGAGGTCAGCAACGGCAACGACAGATCGCCTTCGGCGTTAGTCTCGCCGGCCGACAGAAAATATTCAAGACTGTATTTGGGTGTCATAATTAATAAACACTCCAGAGGCCGGAAATATTTTATTTCAGAGGAATCAGAGCTATCAGAGTACTCTGATTCCTCTGATAGCTCTGATTATTTTATGATGAGCTTCGGTGTGCGGCGTTCCACGCCGTCGGTGACTCTCAGCAGATACACTCCCGAGGGGAGGGGGAAGGATATCCTCGTGCCGTCGGTGGACTCGGGGCTTCCGGACGTATGGCTTCCGACATGTCGGCCCAGAGTGTCGAAGACCTCTACGGAGAGCGTGCCGCGTCCGGTGGAGACTGTCACTTCGTTGCCGTCGCGCGACACGCGGATGGAGCGGAGCTCATCCTTCATGTCGCTGCCGCGCGTCAGGAAGTATCTTCCTGAGACGTTGCCCTTCACGGGGAGCGTCATGCCTTCCTCTACAGGACGGGATTCGCCGGTGGCCACGTCAAGCAGCATGTAATCGGTGAAGGCATCGGTGTCCGAGAAGTGGATGAACTTCGAGCTTTCCTCGTTGGAGTCCTCTTTCGAGTTGTCGTAGACACCTATCTCAAGACCCTCGGCGTCGTCGGTCACGTTCACCACTGCGGCCGTGTTTCCGGCCACGGTGTAGACCTGCGCTGACTGCACGAACAGCGGGTCGAGCAGCAGCGCTGCGTCCTCGGCGCCGTACTCACTGTCGGCTTCGGGGTCAAGGGCGAGCACCGCGCGGGATATCTCCAGCGTGTCGCTCATCATGGTAAGAGTCATCGCCGCTGCCGCCGCGCGGGTGCTTCCAGGCTTGCGCAGAAGTGAGCCTCCCTTGTCGGCGCGGAGCATCATGCTCTCGTCATATGTCAATTCCAGTTCTGAAGCGGCGTCCTTCGCCTGCACGAAGAAGCCCTGCAGCGGCGACACCTTCACGCCGGCTTCAATGCCGTTGGTGTAGACGTGCTGGCCCATGACGGCCGCCTGGCAGCTGTTGTCGGAGAGGATCCAGTACTTCGGCTCGATCTTGTCGGAGTTCTTCTCGAGCAGCTTCTCCATGTCGAGGTCCGTCATGAATGGATTGCCGACAAGGAACAGGTTGGATTCTGTTCCGTTGCGTGCGCCCATGGCTTTCAATTTGCCGTTCGTCTCGTTCAGTCTGTAATTGTCGGGACGGGCAGGAACCTCAGTATGGTTGCCGTGGATTCCGTCGGTTGTGTTGTTGTTGTCGGGTCCGGTCCATTCCACGTCGTAGTAGTACCACTCGGTGTCGGCCTTGGGAAGACGCATCAGCACCTTATGGCTTTCGGTCTTGTTCGTCACGCCGCTGATGTCGGACATTATCGAGAAACCGGCGCCGGTGACGTAACGCTCCAGCACGTCGTTGTAGACGTGGCCCCAGTCGTTGGCTACGGCGACGTACACATTTTCGCCGGTACCAAGGTCGGCCGAGGGGAGTTCATAGAGATTTGCGGTGGCCTTGTTCCAGGAGCGCTGGTAAACGGCGGGCTTGAATCGGTGATTCAGCTTCGGGTCGTAGAGGATGTCCTCGAAGCGGAGCGATTCTTGACGGGAGTTGTCGGTGGGCATGTAC
>USIY01000251.1 GCA_900554845.1 uncultured Bacteroidales bacterium
CAGTACGGCCTGATGCCCACCGACGTCACCGCCGCGCTTGCCGAGCAGAATATCGAGGCAGCCCCCGGTCAGTTCGGTGAGAACGGAAATCAAAGCTACCAGTATGTGATGCGTTACAAAGGACGTCTTTCCGATGAAACCGAGTTCGGCGACATCATAATCCGGGCCACTCCCGACGGCGACATTCTGCGCCTTAAAGATGTGGCCGACATCGAGCTGGGACGTCTTTCCTATGGATTCCACTCCACAAGTAACGGCCATGTCGGTGTGGCGGCAATGATCATGCAGTCGCCCGGCTCCAACGCGACGGCTGTGGTGAATTCGATACAGAAGGAGCTCGACCAGTTCCAGAAGGAGGCTCCCGAAGGAATCGTCATCGATACCGTCATGGATGTCAACCAGTTCTTGTTCGCCTCTATCCACGAGGTAATCAAGACCCTTATCGAGGCATTCATCCTGGTGTTCCTTGTGGTGTTCATCTTCCTGCAGGACTTCCGCTCCACTCTGATTCCTATGATCGCCATTCCTGTGGCGTTGATAGGTACGTTCGGATTGATGTACATCTTCGGATTCTCGCTAAACCTTCTGACTCTTTCCGCATTGGTGCTTGCCATTGCGATTGTGGTCGACGACGCGATAGTGGTCGTCGAGGCGGTACATGCCAAATTGGACCAGGGATACAGCTCGGCCAAGACCGCCGCAATCGACGCCATGAACGAAATCGCATCGGCCCTTATATCGATTACTCTTGTGATGATGCTCGTGTTCATCCCTGTGTCGTTCATGAGCGGTACATCCGGTGTGTTCTACCGTCAGTTCGGTCTGACCATGGCTATGGCGATTTTCCTTTCAGCCGTCAACGCCTTGACCCTTTCACCCGCGCTGTGCGCTTTGTTCCTGAAGCCTCACAATGGTGAGGAAAGCTCTTTGGGCGAGCGCATGAAAGAGGCGTACAGCACCACCGGAGAGGTCTTGAAGCAAACTTATAAAAAGCGTCTCAGCTTCAAGTTCCCTTCGTGGCTTACTTTCATATTCCTTCTTGCCGCGATCATATTCCTGGTGCTCGGATGGTACACTTTCGAGAACATTGCCCTGAGCTGTCTTGCCTACGCCGTAGCAGCGGTTGCGCTCATCGGTATTTTCCAGAAGAGTTTTCTGGTATCGTTCAATAACGTGTTCTCCAAACTCACGGACATATACAAAAAGGCATGTACATGGTTCATCAACCATAAGGTGACCGGATTCGGTTGTGTCGCCGCAGCCGTTGCTGTTCTGGTGTGGCTTATGGCCATCACCCCCACCGCTCTTGTGCCGAATGAAGACACCGGTACGATCATGGGCGTCGTCGACATGCCTCCTGCCACATCAATGGAGCGCACCAAGGCGGTCATGGACCGTGTAGACTCCATATGCGGCACCATTCCCGCCATCAAGATGCGTAACGCCATCACTGGTTACAGCTTCGTGTCGGGACAGGGCAACACCTACGGTTCGTTCATCTTGAAACTGAAGCCTTGGGAGGAACGTGACGACAAGACAGAATCCGCACAAGCCATCCTTGGACAGCTGTACCAGAAAGTGGCTCAGGTTCCCGACGGACGTATCATGTTCTTCCAGCCCCCTATGATCTCGGGATATTCAGCCACTTCCGGTTTTGAGATCCGTCTTCAGGACAAGACCGGCGGCGATCTGGCCAACTTCTACAAAGTTTACCAGCAGTTTATCGCGGCTCTGAACGCTCGTCCGGAGATCGCCATGGCTTATTCAACCTTCAACCCTGCGTTCCCGCAGTATCTCGTTGAGCTGGATGTCGCCAAGATCAAGCAGGCAGGTCTGACGCAGAACGCCGTGCTGTCCACTCTTCAGGGATATTACGGCGGTATGTATATCTCCAACTTCAACAAGTTCGGAAAACTCTACCGCGTCATGATGCAGGCCAATCCCGAAGCCCGTGTGTCGCCCGAAACTCTCAAGAACATCAAAATCCGTAACGGCGCCACAATGGCTCCTATCGACAACTTCGTCAAGCTCACCCGCGTTTACGGTCCTGACTTGATCAATCGTTTCAACATGTTTACCTCCATAGCCGTGACGGGATCTCCGGCCGAAGGCTTCTCTTCCGGTGACGCCATCAAGGCCATCGAGGAAGTCGCCGCGCAAACGCTCCCCACCGGTTTCGGTTACGATTACTCGGGTCTGACACGCGAGGAATCCAAACAGGGTTCCAACTCCACGGGTGCTATTTTCGGACTCGTATTGCTGTTCGTCTACCTGTTGCTCTCCGCTCAGTATGAATCCTACATCATTCCTTGGGCCGTAATTCTTTCCGTGCCGTTCGGTCTGATGGGTACGTTCGTGTTCGCGCAGATGATGGGTATCGACAACAACATCTATCTCCAGATTGCGCTGATCATGCTTATCGGTCTGTTGGCAAAGAACGCCATCCTTATTGTCGAGTTCGCTCTCGAACGCCGTCGAGCCGGTGTGTCTGTCGTCAAGTCGGCCGTTCTCGGAGCTGTGGCGCGTCTGCGTCCTATCCTCATGACCTCTCTGGCCATGATTATCGGTTTGCTTCCCATGATGTTCGCCACAGGTGCCGGCGCCAACGGTTACCGTGCCCTGGGTACAGGTGCTATCGGCGGCATGTTGATCGGTATGATTCTGCAGGTGCTCGTCGTTCCGGCACTCTATGTGGCTCTTGAACTGCTCCAGGAGAAATTCAAACCAATGAAGTGGAATGACAAGAATACCGAAGGCATCAGCGCCGAGCTTGCCCAGTACACTATCGAGAGGAATAACGATCACCAGTAATTGAAATTAGTAGTAATGAAATTCACCAAATATATATTTGTCGCAGTCTTGTCATTGGTCATGACAAGCTGCGGCATCTACAAGAAATACGAGATGCCCGTCGACAACTCGTATATGAACCGTTATGCGGAGGCTCTCGCTCAGGAAGTGGATTCCACTTCGCTTCCCTGCCTGAGCTGGGATCAGGTGTTCACCGATCCCATACTGCAGGATTATATCCGCAGGGCTCTCGCCAACAATACCGACCTTGACAACGCTGTGCAGAACGTCAAGATGGCGCAGGCCCAGTTGCAGGGCGCCAAGCTTAGCTATTTCCCATCCGTAGGACTGGCTCCCAACGGCGGCGCCGCTAAATACGGAAGCGGAAAAATGGACACCTGGACTTACACCATTCCCCTTTCCGTGCAATGGGAAATTGATGTTTTCGGAAAAATCCTCAACCGCAAGCGCGGTGCCAAAGTATCTTTGGAGCAGATGGAGGAATATCAGGCGGCTACACGCTCGCAGATCATATCTGCTGTCGCCAATGTATATTATTCTCTCGTGCTGATGAAACAGCAGCTGAACCTGACCGAGCGCACTTCGGAAATCTGGAAGGACCAGGTGGAATCGATGAAACTTATGAAGAACGCCGCGATGGTCAACGAGGCCGCGGTTGTGCAGAGTGCCGCCAATTACTGGAGCATCATGGCCTCGATACCCGACATTCGTCAGGGAATCCATGAGCTCAACAATTCGATGGCGCTGCTGCTTCATGAGAATCCTACCGAGTACACTGTCACCGACAACTTGAATTTTGATCTTCCGGTAAGCATCGCCAACGGTGTGCCCATGTACTATCTGGCAGCGCGTCCCGATGTACG
>USIY01000252.1 GCA_900554845.1 uncultured Bacteroidales bacterium
TAGGAAGCACATTGGCCACCGCGTCATTTACTGCACCAATCTTGTTGCCTTCCATCGAGCCTGATGTGTCGATTAAGAAAAAGAGGGTCATTGTTCGGCGCGGCACGCTTACTTGTTCGTCTAAGAGTGACATAGTTATTGTGTTTGTTCGTGTTGTTATTAATTAGCTTCTTGAGTAAATTCCCCTTTGTGGGTGCTGGAGAATGCTATTTTGATTCCGGGATTTACCGGCATAAGGCCATTCGGTTCGACCACCTTGATTTTCCCGCTCGGGGTTTCCGCTGTCCAGTCCGTTTGAGTCAGGTTCTTAAGCAATATTCTTGACGGATCATTGGGATGAGCCACAACTTCGGCATCCGGAACGTTGTCATTGTCAATATAGACCTTGGTTCCTTTTGTCAACATGACAGAGCGTGTACCAATTTTGAGTCGTCTGGATGTATCGATGTCCTTTCCGCAGTCCATGCACTTTCTTGACTCCTCAATGAATGTCTCTTCTCCACAATGAGGACAGCGCACCAATGTGTCACGAATACCGACAATAAGCTTCTCCCATAGGGATTCAATCATTCTTGTGTTCGGATTCTTTAGTTTTTCTTGCGAGAATTCCTGCACGAACGCCTCTCTCAGTTTGGCGGGGAAAGCCGGCCAACGACGAATCACATTCTGATGGATGCCTCTGACCGGAAGGTTGCTTTTGTCAACAGAGTCATAAATGAAGACAGCCTCCGTTCCGTAAAATTTCTTCTCGAATGATTCCGTCATGCAAGGACACGCAACGACTTTGGCTCCTTCGAAAGGATGGTTGGCATAGAAGAGCATGAAGAGAATGACCGAAAGCGAGAATCGGTCGCTATATTTGTCAGGCACTTCACCCGCCACAATTTCCGGAGCCATATAGCGTGCTTTGCCCATGATGCCGGATTTCTCTCCCTGAGGCATTACGTTGTCATTGTCGCAAATGAGCACATCTCCAGTATTAGGGTCGATGAAGAAGTTGCCGTCGTTCAAATCTTGATAGCTGTAACCGCAACGATGAAGCATCATGAAGCCGTTGCAGATTTTCATGGCTGCCGCAAGCATTGCGGTATATGATCGGAAGGACTTCTTGGCGAGAAGGAAATTGCCAAACTCAAAGTAATTCTGCGGGCGCAGACGCATGACATATCCATAGCTGCCTTTCTCTTTCTTTGTGAGATACTCGGGCCATAGGAAAGCGTCGGAAGGGGCGCCGCTCATGATGTTATGCTCGAGATTCTTATAAAATTTGTCGTCCGGAGCGTTCAGATACCATTTGAGGGCTTTCTTCTCTCCGTTAAGATCCACAAGATATACGATTCCCTGACCGCCGCGACCGAGTTCTTTTTCAATCGTGACGTGACCGCCTGATGTAAGGTTGACTTTGTCTCCTTTTTTAAGTTCTGTCATTGCTGTTAGAATCCTCCTCCATGAAGGTCGACTGTTGATACTGATGAAACTTCTCCTGTCTGACCGCACGACGGGCAGGTCACGACTCTCTGACCGTGCCAGCACATCACGGCGCCGCAGGAGCAGAAAATAAACTGTTTGCTCTTGCAATATGGACAACCGGGATATTCGGCATCAAGCTCTATAGTGCCATGCACTCTTTGGGAATCGTATCCTTCTCGTTTGGCCTTCTCTTTGTCAATCTTGAAAGCCCAGACGAATTTATAGGCGTTCTTCCGTAGATAATCCACGGTTATACCATAATATTTTTTCGCTTCGGGGCAAACTGCCATTACTGCGAAAGCTTTGTCACTGACCGGTGTCATGGCATTTCGTTTATTTGTTAGTGATAGTGATTGGTTACACAAAAACGTTAGCGTTCGCCATCACTCTTCCAACATGCATTTGCATATATTTATACAGAGCACTTTTTGCCTGAAAAATATCAAGGCAAATTTAATTAAAATATTTGGAATAAAGAAGTACGCAGCACATAATTTGTGCTTGCATTATATTTGTTCATTGGTAGGGATTGTGAATTATGGATTATGCTGTGGTGATGTTGGTCATGACCATCTCGATTCGGCGTGCTATTTCGGCGTTCTCTTTGATGTAATAGTAGAGGGCCACTACAGGGGTCAGCGGATTTTTCCCCGACACCTGAATCGGACCTTTCCATTCCTGGATCATATTGGAGATGATTTTCTCAGCGTCGCGGAATGTCACATCTTTGCCAGCGGATACCATCTGTTCAGGATGGTTGAGGATATTGTTTTGGTCGTTAAATATCTGGGTGTTGGCAACGAAAGTGAAACAATCTTCTAAAAGGGCAGGCCAAAGCGACATGTCCAGACGCATCTGCAAAGAATCGAGATAAAGCGACATCTCGCGTGCGCATCTCAGGAATCCTTCGATCGCGGGCTCTTGCAAATTGTCGAAAGGGAGTCCGCTCGGTTGGTACAGATCCCGCATATCTTTAAAGTTGAAATGCTTGTCGTAAGTCATGTCTGTGGCGGTCCGCTTGTCGGTAGGCGTTGTGAGGATATAGCAATATGCCATAAAACGATTGATTTTATGTATCAGCTGAGGCGCATTCTTAAGCAATTTGCCTTTCTCCACCTCACGGTGCATCGCTTGCTGCCGCGCTATGGCAGATGATACGTCGCGCTCGGAGCGCATGGCGCCTACAGCGTTCAGAAAGAAGCCGAATATGGCTATGCCGCAGATCACTTCGATTGCCGTTATGGTTTGTGCCAAGCCGTGAGCCGGCGTGTAGTCTCCTAATCCGAGTGTGGTGATGGTTACGATGCTATAATACAGCCATGATCCATAAGTGGTGGCACCATCTATGGGAATATGGAATTCAGAGTCCGGCAGTATATAGTAGACCCACGCGAAGACAGGCATCATCGCGAGATAGATCAATATCCATATGGAGGGCCGGATGACTGAAACATCATGGAAGAATTGTCTCAGCCGGTCCGAGAATGTCATTAATACCGACTCCTTTGGTTGGTTTGTTGTGCGTTTCATAGTGGAATATAGCGTCTTCAACACTTACTTATAATTATATAACAAACAACAAGGCTATAAGTATAAAAGATCTTTCTTCACTTATTATCGGTTAAATTTCAACACTTACTTACATTTATGATATCAAGATGCAGAAACATTGTTATGGAATAAACTCTTGATAGAGCGTAGGTGTTTTTAAGTTTATGAAACACTTATTATAGGTAAAACATAAAGGATTTGTGCAAAATGGGAATGACCTCCGCACCCAATAAAAGACAGCGAACGCCGTTGACAGATAAGAACTTTATCCATAACGTTATCTATACAACACTGCTCACCGTCAAATACAGTAAGGAGGCGTACGCCCGTCTTAAAAAGGAAGGCGAAACGGCTTCCTCCGGCATAATCCGTAAACGTTGCCGTGCCCTTATGGCCAAAATGTCCGAACCCGGGCTTGGCAGCGCAAGGATAGCTGCAATCACAGGATGCAGCCGTAACTTCGTTGACAACCTGATTCACTGATATAACAACAAAGGAATCGTTCCGTTCTCGAAATAGCTCCGATTCCCGAACGCTCCGGCATGCTGAAAGGCCATATGGACGAGATCTCTGGAAAACTGGAGTCCGTAGTACCGCGAAGTTCCGCCGAGCCCACGAGA
>USIY01000253.1 GCA_900554845.1 uncultured Bacteroidales bacterium
GTATGTATATGCACTTCCTTGCCAAAGAGATAGCTTTAAGATATACCAACGCGAGATTGTCCCATTGTCCCGCCGGTCCCGAAGTGACAAGCTGCATTCCCACACGTTCGGACAGTTTGCTTGGATTTGTGACTGGATACTCCATAGGCCTCGGCTGCTTCAGGAAATTCCAGTCGATGATGAAAGAAAATATCAACGATTCCACGATGTCGCCCTCTACCCTGAAATGCGTGTCACGCCAGGGAATGCCACCTTCAGAACCGGAATCGTAACGGTCCGCGATGTTCATTCCTCCGATATATCCCACGCGCTGGTCGATTATCACCATCTTGCGGTGATTGCGCCAATTGATGCGGTTGGCAAGCTGAGGAAAATTCACACGGAAAAATGGATGCGTGTCAACGCCGGCCTCCCGCAGTTCTTTCCAAAAAGAGTTCTTGGTGGAGAACGATCCGATGTGGTCGTACATCACCTTCACCTCCAGACCGGCGCGTGCGCGTTCCTTCAGAATCTCTGCTATTTCGCGGCCTATATGGTCGTCCATGAAGATGTAATACTGCACGTATATGCTCTTGCGGGCGGCCGCGAGGTCACGTTTGAGGCTGCGGAATTTGTCCGCGCCAACGGTGAACACCTCAATGTCGTTGTTGACGCTGTAAATCGATGATGAAATGTTGCGGGCGAGCTTTATCAGGGATTTCTCGCCCTCGTCGAGCGGCTGTGAATCCAGATTTATATGGCGGGGAGCCATGGCGGTGACCATCTTGCGCTTGTTGTGTCTGGACACCATACGCACGCCCCGCAGAGACCTGCCGAAGAAGATATAAAATATCAGTCCTACATATGGAAGAAATATCAACGCTATTACCCACGCCAGCGAACGTATCGGGTTGCGGTTCTCGCGAAGGACCACGACAACCGACGCTCCTACCGTTATCAAGTAGAGGCCGAACAGCGTGACATTCAACCATTGAGGCATCATTTTCCATAAGATTTAAGGTACTCTCTGGCGGTCAGATCCAGTTCATCGTACCATTCCTTGCCGAATTTTGCCGTCAGCGGTCCTTTCAGGAACTCATAGGCACGGACACCTAATTTTGCTCCTAATTTCTCGGCCGGACGGCATATCTTCCATCTGTGCAGATTCACGGCTGTAAAACCGTCGTATTCCTTCACTCGAACTGGGTAAAGGCGGCAGCTGATGGGTTTGACATTGTCCTTCAGAACTCCGGCTCTGTGTGCCTTCTCCAGAGCACAAAGGCACATCCCTCCCGGCTCCCGGCACGTAAAGGCGCACTCGCAGCCGTTCACCAACGCTGTGACACGGTCGCCATCGCGATCGATGTAATCCACTCCGTTCTCATCAATTTCCCTCATGCCGCCTGGGGTCATGTAGTCACGTACCTGAGGCAACGCCTCTATTATACGGTCGCTCTCCTCCTTGGTGACCGGGGCGCCTTCGTCGCCCTCGATACAGCAAGCTCCAAGGCATGCGTCGAGATCGCATACAAAATATCGCTCTATCAAATCAAGACTTACAAGTTTATCTCCTATCTGCAACATGACTTGTCCATAAGTGAATTATTGGATCAGTTCGAAACCTATCAGGCTGTCGGCGCGGTCGCCGGGACGGCGTTTCCACAGTCCGACCTCATATTGGTTCCCTGTCTCCCATTTGTCACCGTCAAGAGGTGTGTAATCGCCGGCGGAGCCTTTTACCATATAACGGTAATTGTAGGCCCCTTGTTTCAACGGCATCTGCAATACATACGCTCCTCGGTCGCGGTCGTAGGTCATACGGTTACGGTCGTTGAACTGTCCGTTTGTCATCTCACCGTCCACATATATCTCCGCGTCCGGCAATTCCTCCATGTCGAGCATGAAATGAACGGTGATATAATCGGCTCCTATGTTGGAGTCGGTCGAATTGTATTCACGCACCAGGAAACGTCCGTGCTGAGTACTGTCGTATTGATACTCCCGTTCCGCGCGAGGATAATCCGGCTTGAGCCAGACATGATAATTGGTGTCTTCATAATGCAATGAATCCACTTTCATGCCGGGAAACTGGTTGGAGAGTGATTCAAAACGCAGGTATTCGTTACCCGCCGGAAATATCAGCTGAGCGTTGTGGTCGTATACCAACTGGTTACCGTTGACTCTTCCGGGCACCGGGATGATTCGTCGCGACAAATCGTTGTTGTTCTGGGTCATTTCAAGACGAAAATCGCTGTATGGATTCGATCCGTCGCCCAGTTCCACGGTTGCGGTGACCCTAAGCTGCTGCCAGATGTCGTTGAATCCCCGGTCCGTCCTGGCATTGTAGCCTCCGGTGATCGTAGCAGAGTTTTCACTGACCTTGAAACGGGCTTGAAGAAGTATCTCGTCAGGTCGGTCGGGATTATAGACCTGAAGCAGATAATTGCCGCTGCGCATTATGCCGGTCTCCTCGTTGGGGATTTCTATACGATAGTTCACATAATGCACATACGTGGCGCTTGAAAATGCGTAATCCTCAATGCGCACGGCGTTGAAACCATCGAGATATTCGCTCTCAAGAAGCGCCGACGGCTGCCAGTCGGCGTTGCAATGGAGCAGCCTGTACTCCAGAAAAGAATTGTCCTCCCCTATCTCGTCGAATGTGATTTCGATATGGTCGTCGCTTCCTAAGCGAAGCACCGGCGGTGCGTCGAAGACATCGACATTCTGCACTTTCAGTGTTTTGAAATATGGAGAGAATATCTGTTGGCGCGTGTCCGTATCGGCCGATGCGACAAAGGCCGTCAGCAGTGTAAGAATCAATATGAAGCTATGCCTTACCATTCAATCGGAGTTTTACCGTTGGCCACAAGATATTCATTGGCGCGCGAGAACTGATGGTTGCCGAAGAAACCACGGTGGGCCGAGAGAGGCGAAGGATGCACGCAGCTCATCACCAGATGCCGGTTGCGGTCGATGAATTCGCCCCTTCGGATTGCGTCGGACCCCCAAAGGAGAAACACGAGATGCTCTCGTTCGGTAGCCAGCCTGCGTATGGCCGCTTCCGTGAAGCGTTCCCATCCGAGGCCGTTATGCGACCTCGCCATATGCGCACGGACAGTCAGCGAGGAGTTGAGCAACAGCACTCCTTGACGTGCCCAGCGTGTAAGATCGCCGTTATCAGGTAGAGGCGCCCCGGTATCGGCGTGAACCTCCTTGAAGATATTCTGCAACGACGGAGGAATCATTATGCCGGGATTAACCGAGAAGGCAAGACCGTTGGCCTGACCCGGACCGTGATACGGATCCTGACCCATGATCACTACTTTTACCTTGTCGAAAGGACAGTTGTCGAATGCAGCGAAAATCTCGCGCGCCGGCGGATAACAGACATTCCCGGCGGTGCTGTACTCCGTGCGCACACGGGACGTCAGTTCACGAAAATAAGGTTCCGTGAATTCATGCATCAGTTCACGCTTCCATGACTCGTCCATTCGTACCCGGGCCATAGCCTCTTCCATATCGTTGCTTCCCATATGCTTCTTAACAACTCTTTTATAATAAGAAACTGTTTAAATTTCTTTCGAAAATTTTATTATAAGAGTTCTTTCAAGGC
>USIY01000254.1 GCA_900554845.1 uncultured Bacteroidales bacterium
ATTTTGCCGTGTCGTAATTCAGTATCAGTTCATCGGGAAATTCTGTTTCTGCCAATAATGGGTATAAATTGGAATAATCGGCTATCTGGAAAGAGATATGGGCGTCGCTGCCCAACAGAACAGGCACTTCATATTTCTTGCATAATCTCAGCAATTCAAGGTTGTTGGGAATTGCTTTCTCTCTTTTGGAGCGGAAAGGAGACAACGAATGATTGTTGATTTCGATTATGGTTCCTGACTCCTTCGACGCTTTCACCAGTTCTTCAAAATTCAACTTTGCGGTGCCGTCGCCCGGATGACTGATCATATTGATCATTGGATTCCGCATCACTTTTATCACGCCGGAGGTATTTTCATCCTCAGTGCCCGGCTTCCAGCAAATGTCATGTATGCCGGCGATACGAATGTCAAGCAACGACATCATATCGTTGCTCAAGTCAAGCGTCCCAGCGGTATCGAGAATATTGATTTCGCACCCTAAAAGAAGTTTGACCCCGTACATGTTGCGTGGAATCACATGCATGTTGCGGAAATATAGGGTCTCGCATGTCCCCGGCACAGAAGGACCGTGCTCGGTTACGCCCAGCACCTCAAGGCCCTTGTCAGCAGCCGCTTTCACCATTTCCTGCAGCGAACTGTAAGCATGTCCCGACACTATGGTATGGGTATGTAAATCAGCTTTTGTCTTCATATCATGATTTATTGAAGTCGTACATTTGTACGGTTTCATTACCTTAATGGTCAAACGATGCGGGCCACGAATGTATTGTGACAGGATCAGACTGTGAGCTCAACGACATTGCCTTCGGGATCTGCGATGACGCTTTCATAACAGCCGTCGCCGGTGGTCCGGGGCTCGCCAAGAACAGTCACTCCGGCATCACGCATCCGTTCCGTCATTTCATTCACCCTCTCTTCGCTGCCTAATGAAACGGCGATGTGGCAGAATCCTTTGAACTTACCTGCATCGTCACGGTTGATTATTTCCGGAACATTCATAATTTCAAAACTGGCTCCTCCATCCGGGAATGTCAGAAAATAAGAGGTAAAATTCTTTCGTGGGTTATGGTACTTCTCCCCTGTCTTCGCACCAAACCAACGACAATAAAAATCCTTCACAGCCTCTATATTTTCAGCCCAAAGTGCAATATGATTGATATTCATGATTTCTTTTTGTGGTAAATAAATTTTTCATAGAGCCATGCTCGGATGGGAAGGTCATAGACCTTTACGCTGGCGTAAGCCACGGCAATTGAAGCGATGAAAATGCTTACCGCGACCCAGATATGCGTGCCGAGAGGAGCATCGGCGTGTCGGGGCGCCCAGTTCATCTGAACATATATCATGGGATAATGAATGATATATAGCGGATAGGAAATCATGCCGAGGAACTTGCAGATTGCGATTGTTTTCTTTCCTGTCAACGGACTGCCGGCGCCGGCGGCAACAATGGCGGGATAGACCAACAGAATCACGACGGCACAGTAGAGTCCGTGAAGCCATTGATGTGACTCTCCCCCGATATGAGGAACCACCAACGTCGCGGCGACAGCCAACGAGCACCGGGTCATCGCACCACGCTTCAGACTGATGCGGCACTTACCGAGCCGATACAACAACAGACCTCCGAAGAAAGGATAAAGCAACCGGCATATTCCGATATAGATTTGGTCGGGCGTCAGTCCGAATCCGCCGATGACTGTATATTTTGCATAAGCACGGACTGCAAGAAGTCCCGTGGCGTCGATATTCAAGGCGAGATCGATTGTCAGGAATGCCGACAGAAACACAAATACAGCAAGAACCGCAATGCTGAACCTAAGCACAAACAGAGCATAGAGTATGTTGGCTATATATTCCCACATCAACGACCACTGTGCGCCGTTGAACGAGTTGATCTCCTTCCAGCCGCGTATGTCCATTGAAGGCGGCGTAGGAAACATGATGCATCCCAGGACCATTATCAGCAACAGTTTCCACCACGGAGTCTGCATGACCAGTTCAAAACCCGGAGCCGCGCTGAAATAAAACCAGAAAGCTCCTATGAGTGTGCCGAGAATCACCATCGGCTGCAGTCGTATGAGACGCCGTTTGAAGAAATCCCAGGTGGTCATGCGGTTCCAGCGGTCGTCGTAGGCATAGCCGATCACGAATCCTGAAAGCACAAAGAAGAAATCTACGGCGAGATAGCCGTGGTTGAGAATCTGATAGTTGGGTCCGGCAGAATATGTCTCGAACAGATGGAACGCCACTACTATCATGGCGCCCACACCCCGCAGCCCGTCGAGTATCTCAAACCTCGGTTTGGAAGACAGGGGAATTGTTTCTGATGCCATATTATGATGTTCTGTTTTCGGCCGCAAAATTAGTGATAATTTCTTTACCTCCATTTACCGATATTTTAAAATAATAGCACTATATTTGCATTGTGAATAACTCAGCTTTTACATATGACGATGTCCGGATAAATCCCGACAAGCAGATAGGACCCCATTCACATAATAAATGGGAACTGTCGTATGTGCTGACCGGCTCCGGCACACGCACCATCGGAGACCACTCCGAGCCTTTCTGTGCCGGAGAAGTGATTTTGATACCGCCCAATATTCCTCATGTTTGGCATTTCGATCCTGTCTGCACAGACGATGAAGGATATATCGCCAATATCTCGGTGTATTTTGACACTCCCTTAATAGATTCGCTAAGGAGAGTAGTTCCTGAAATTTCGGAAGCGACAGGACGTATCGAGCAACTTGACCATGCGGTCAGTTACACAGGTGAGAAACTGGAATCCATTCAAAAGATTCTGCATGGGATGAGAGGAAAGACTCCTGAGAGGAGATTGCCGCTGATGATGGAGCTGCTTGTTGAAATCTCGGATATTTCTGACGGCGTATATGCCGGAAGAAAGTGCTCGCTATCACGCACTGAACTGAGGCTTGAATCGGTGAGGGTGTACTGTGCCTGCAACTATTCAAAACAAATCACTCTTGACGAGATAAGCAGACATGTCGGCATGAACAAATCCGCTTTTTGCACTTTCATGCGGAATCACGCAGGCACCAGCTTTTCTGAATATCTCAATCACATTCGTCTTGAAAGGGCAAAGGATATGTTATGCAACACTGACCATATCGTCTCTGAAATTGCCCTTGATTGTGGCTTCCAAAACGTCTCTTATTTCAACCGTCTGTTCAAAAAACAGTTCAATCGCACCCCTAAAGAAATCCGTATCAACAACTGATTAGAATGTTTCAAAATCTAATGCCACCTTGTAAACCATTGTATATAAATAATCACGGCCATGGAGACCGTGATTATTCATAACATCATGCAATAAGTAAGTGTTTAAATTTAACCGATAATAAGTGAAGAAAGATCTTTTATACTTTCTGCGGCTTCTTTTTGGTCGGTTTCGGCTTGTTCCTCAGTCGAATATGCCTATATTCTCCTTCGCTCCGCACCGGAACCGCCGCAAAAATAACCTCGCATAAAGTATAAATTAAATTTCAACACTTACTTATATGTTTGCCTTATGCCAAATTGAATCAGCTCCTTACTTGTTCGCGGGCCGCTCTATACCGTCCTTGTT
>USIY01000255.1 GCA_900554845.1 uncultured Bacteroidales bacterium
TGTATATTGCTTATGTGAACTTCAATCACCGACACGGGCACAGCCTCTATTGCATCGGCAAGAGCAAGAGAGTAGTGCGCGTATGCTCCTGGATTGATCACTACGCCAAGCATCTCGGGGTCGAATCCGAATGTCTGCACTGCGGTCACGAGCTCACCTTCGGAATTTGACTGAAAGTCCACTATTTCAACGTCTGGAAACGCCGCGCGTATGTCGGACAACGTGTCGGCCAATGTTTCGGCGCCGTAAATGTCAGGATTGCGTTTGCCGAGCAGATTCAGGTTCGGCCCGTTGACTATTGCTATTTTCATAGGAATACGGTTCTGCTTATAATAAGTGGCATTTAATACCGAATTTGTCAAATGTAGAAATCAAGGATCGCATAAACGAAAAAAGAGCAACAGGCAGTAAAAATACTAACACTGTTGCTCTTCCTCTCTCCTCGGCGGTGCGTACGGGACTTGAACCCGTGACCCCATGCGTGACAGGCATGTATTCTAACCAAGCTGAACTAACGCACCATTCTTTTTAACACTCTCGACTCTTTCGAGATTGGCATTGGGTTTGTTTCCCGTTTGCGAGTGCAAAGTTACAACCATTTTTTGAATCCACCAAATATTTCGACAAAAAAATCGCATTTTTTTGAAAAATTTTTATTTGAGACAAAAATATCAAAAATATTTGAGGAAAATTTGGAGAATTGGGAAAATGATTGTAACTTTGCACTCGCTTTCGGAAAGGTATTGCGATTACCTCCCACATCGGATGCAAAGTAGCGCTGATGCAATCACAATACTGGCCGGAGTCCGACAGAGGACGAGGCTGATTTTCCGAAACAATCAACGGGGTGTAGCTCAGTAGGTTTAGAGTACGCGTCTGGGGGGCGTGAGGTCGCAAGTTCGAATCTTGTCACCCCGACCAAAATCAATTAAACGCCTGAAAGTCAACGACTTGCGGGCGTTTTCGATTTTTAGGCGGGACAGATACGGGACAAGTCCGTTGAAAGCAACAGCCTTTGACTGGCTCAGCCGATTTTCAGAACTTTTTTATCCGGCGCCGTTACCGTACATCCAGGACAGGGCGCGATGCAGGCGCTTCTCGGCGTATTGATAGTGATTGCCGGGAACCAATTCAAAAAATACATCGAGGCCTTTCCCTTTCAGGAAATCTACTATTTCCGTCGTATCGGACTGAACCGGCTTGAAAGCCTTGACTTTGGTCTTAGCCTCCATATTCCCGAGCAGAAAATATGCCCTGCCGCTCTTTTCCGGCACAGTCCTCGATTTAATCCATTCCACGAACCCGTCGTACCAGAACGATCCCGAAAGTGAGATTATATTGCGGAAAGCATCCACCTTCATCCATTGCCAGAGGGTGAACAGTCCGGAAAGAGAGACGCCCAACAGCGTTCGCTCCACATCCTTAATGACCCGAAGAGTTTTTTCAACCTCAGGTACAACTTTAGTTATCAAAAGCGACAGAAATTCAGGAGCCGTTCCACGAAAATCAGGACATCCCGGGGGCTCTCCGGGGGCAGGCCATGGAGTAAGGTCATTGTCCCAATCCATGCCGTTTATCACGACTATGGATATGCCGAACTGTTTCGCGGCGCCCTCAAGCATCGACGCTGGCATCTCAAAAGGATAAAGTATATAGCAGATATGGTCCGGCGACTCACCGGACATATATATTTTAAGATTGCCTGTCGTTAATGCCCTCATACTTCATTATTCCCGGTAAATCCTCAAAACCTATCTCCTTATATAACGGATGAGCCTGAGGGGTGGTTTCAAGATAAATTTTGTCGCAGCCTGCCTTGCGCGCCTTGTCAACAAGCCATTCCACAATGGACCGGGCTATACCCTTTCTTCTGAAAGGCTCCCGAACATAAATGTTCATAAGATAGGCGCAGCGTCCCGACGGATTGTCGGGCGAAGGCAGTTCTTCCGTAAGACATATTCCTCCGCATCCGGCGTCGATCCCGTCCGCCTGCGCCACAACGGCAATGTGGGAACCATCGTAAATATGCCTCATGTAATACTTCCGGTTCTCCACCAGCAACGCTTGCGACGGTTTCACTCCGAATACATTCTCTATCACCTCCTCACGCCAATGCATCAACGTAGGCAAGGCTTTCCTCTCTCTTATCGTCACTTTCATGCCACCGATCCCTCCTTCATAACTATTGGCAAAGCTCTGTCATTGACCTTTCCCCTCCTTGTCAAAGGAATCTCATCCATCTTTACGAAGAACTCCGGCACCATATAGTCTGCGAGACGGGAACTCAAGAAGCTTTTTATCCTGCTTATACTGCAATTTTTATGTGACGGCACGAAATAGGCAGTAAGATACGCCAGTCCTTGTTCATCATTGAACGCGCGGACCACTCCGCGTTCCACGCATGGCGATTCATTGAGCACGTTCTCTACCTCTTCAGGCTCAACACGCCTTCCAAGTATCATCACCTGCTTGTCCTTGCGGCGCAGAAAAGCGACATCTCCTGCCGGCAGGAGATACCCGAGATCCCCGCTTCGGTACATTCTCTTCCCTTCCGGATCGACCACAAAATTGACTTGCTCGGGAGGATTCCCGAGATAACCACGGGACACTCCTTCACCATAAATACATATCTCCCCCATCTCTCCGGCCGACACCTCGGTCAAATTCTCGTCCAAGATTTTTACTTCCACCCCTTTCACAGCTTTACCCACAGGATACGAGCCGTCCTCAAGCGCCTCGGCGTCGTCCACTCGATAATATGTGGCGCACACTGTGGTCTCGCTCGGACCGTATGTATTATAAATCATGAAATCCTGATCCTTAAGCCACGATATGTAAGTCCCTCTTATAACGTCGCCGCCACTGATGAGCAACCTCAGCTTCGAAGGGAAGCAACGGCACCGATTCATATCGGCAAGAAGATAAGGGAATCCGCTTATTTCCGTAACGCCATGCCTCTCGCAAAATGCCATCAGATCCGACAACGATCCATCCATCACCTTTTTTGACGGTATGGCGACAGTAGCGCCATTGAGCAAAGTCGTGAAAACTTCCTCAACAAAGATGTCGAACGAACACACGGAATACTGCAGCATCACGTCACCCGGCCCTACCCGGAACTCCCTCTCGAACGCCTCGGCATAATTCACCACGCTATGGTTCTCCACTACTACCCCTTTGGGGCGTCCCGTGGTGCCGGAAGTGTAAAGCACATAAGCCACTCCGTCCGGTCTTGAAGCATCGGGAAATGGAGCCGCGTCGGGAAGATGCCGGCAATACTCGTCGGCAATCGCCAGTTTCACTCCGGCTGTGCGCATCATATAGCCGATCCTTTCTTGAGGCAAAGTCGGTTCGACGGGAACATAGGCCGCTCCGCTTTTCAATACGGCCAGCATGGCTGCAATCATCTCGATGCCGTGGCTCATGACTATGCCTATAAAAGCATAGTGACGTGGCCAAAACTTAGCCATTAAGGAGTTGGCCAGTTCATCAAGCTCACCGTAGGTCACGGAACGTCCGTCCTCTACTACAGCCGTGGCTTCAGGTTGCCGACGCACCCATTCATTAAATTTGCCATATATAGTTAT
>USIY01000256.1 GCA_900554845.1 uncultured Bacteroidales bacterium
CATCAATGTTGGCGAGCGTTGCAATGTAGCCGGCAGCCGCAAATTCCTCCGTTTGATTAAGGAAGGAAACGCCGACGAGGCTCTCGCCATCGCGCGAAAGCAAGTCAAGGACGGCGCGATGGCCCTGGACATAAACCTTGACGACGGCATGCTGGATGCCGAAAGCGAGATGGTAAAATTCCTCCGTCTTCTCGGATCCGATCCTTTGACATCATCTTTGCCATGGATGATCGATTCATCCAGGTTCAATGTAATCGAAGCCGCGCTGCGCAATGTCGCCGGAAAACCTATAGTCAACTCTATTTCATTAAAACACGGCGAACAGCAGTTTATTGAGGAAGCACGCATCATTCATGGTTATGGAGCGGCTGTTGTCGTGATGGCTTTTGATGAAGAGGGACAGGCGGACACTTTACAGCGCAGAACTGAAATCTGCGCCCGCGCTTACCGACTCCTTACGGAAAAAGCGGGATTTGCACCGCGCGACATCATATTCGACCCCAACGTCTTGACTGTCGCCACAGGAATGCCGGAACATGACCGCTACGCTTTGGACTTTATAGAAGCGGTACGGTGGATAAAGCGGAATCTTCCCGGAGCCAAAACCTCGGGAGGTGTAAGCAACCTCTCCTTTGCTTTTCGCGGCAACAACTTCGTTCGCCAGGCCATGCACGCTGTTTTCCTGTATCACGCCATCGAAGCGGGACTCGACATGGCGATAATGGATCCCGGCGCTAAAGTTATCTATAACGACATCCCCGCGGAACTTCTGGAAGCAATAGAGGATGTGATTCTTTGCAGACGACCCGACGCTTCGGAACGTCTCACAGCGATGGCCGGGAATTACGCCAAGGATGCCGTGAAGACCGAAGAATCGCTCGTGTCCGATGTTCCCGAAGATGTGGACGAGAGACTCTGTCGTGCCCTTATGTCCGGCAATGACGTGAATCTTGAGCCTGACCTTATGGAATCGGTGGACCGTCACAGATCTGCCAACGCCGTGGTGGAAGGTCCTTTGATGGCCGGTATGGAACGAGTGGGCAAACTGTTCGAGACAGGACGCATGTTCCTGCCCCAGGTAGTGAAGAGCGCCCGCGTGATGCACCGCGCAGTCGAGATTCTAAAGCCGTTGCTTGAGGCCGACAGCGCCAAAGGATCGGTCAAAGGACTTGTTCTGATGGCCACCGTAAAAGGAGATGTTCACGACATCGGCAAAAATATATCGGCGGTGGTGATGCGCTGCAACAATTTCGAAGTGGTGGATCTCGGGGTGCAAGTGGATGCGGAAACCATTGTGAAAGAAGCCAGGAGACTCAACCCAGATTTTATCGGCCTCAGCGGATTGATATCCCCTTCGCTCGACGAGATGGCCAACGTAGCGACGGAACTTCAACGCGCCGGTTTGCGCGTGCCGTTGTTGCTTGGAGGCGCGGCCACAAGCGATCTGCACACCGCCGTCAAGATAGCCCCTCTTTACGACGGGATTGTGCTCCGCGTTTCGGACGCGGCACAGAATCCCGTGGCTGCAAGCCGTATATTGGCCGATCCCGAAGGAGAGGCCGAACGTATCCGGAAGCATCATGAGGAACTGAGGAACTCCATCAAAAGTCCCGATGACAAAGACTCGGACCACGTCCTCCGAGCAGATATTAACTGGGAGAAGGAGGCGCTGTCTCAGCCTGCAGTCAAGGACAATGTGGTGATAAAGGATATTCCTTTGGAGAAAATCCGTCCTTTCATCAACTGGATATATTTCCATTTCTGCTGGAAGACTCCTGCTGATTCTCCGGAAGGAAGAGACCTCCGTAAAGATGCCGAGGCGTTGCTGGACTCGCTTGAGAAGGAGAATGCAGTAATGTGGGCACAGACACACATTCTTGCTGCATATGGAGACTCTGCGCACAACCGCATTGTCGTGGACGGCACCGTAATCGAGACTCCGCGCCAATATCCGAAGGCCACACGAGAGGAACTGCTCTCCCTCAGCGACTTTGTGGCTCCCGAGGGCTACAATGATCATGTAGGAGTGTTTATGGCCACGATAGGCGACGTTCTCAGGGACAAGCTGGATCAGACACAGGATGAATACAGCCGGCTGCTCCTGCAGTCCGTATGCGACCGTCTTGCCGAAGCCACCTCCGAATGGATGCATTATAAAGTCCGGACGGAAATCTGGGGTTACAGTCCTGACGAGCCGCTTGATATCGATGCGATCAGCCATGCCAGATACAGAGGCATCCGTCCTGCCGTCGGTTATCCGTCGCTGCCGGACCAGATGCAAATGCACGGCCTCGTGAAACTGATAGACCCCGCCGCCCTCGACGTGGAAGTCACCTCCAACGGCGCCCTCTCCCCCAGCAGTACCGTCGCCGGCTTCTACCTCGCCTCACCCCGCGCCAAATACTTCACGGTATGATTCAAGCGATATAGGCAATCAAAGGCCGACTCCATACACTTATATTATCGCATAGTGAGTGACATTTTGAAGAGAAGTAAATCTTGTCTATCTTTGCGAATAAAACTTATAAGTTATGGGGGTCAATATTCAGTTTTCGCAATCGTATCATTGGCTTAGTTCATAGATCTTAGCCAATCTGATTCAGCTTGCTACGCAGGATTTCTGCGACCGCTTTGTGGATTACCGCATGGATCCCGGACGCCGTCTCTATGATCAGATGGTGATGGCCGCCCGTTGCGGTGTGGCCAATATCGCAGGAAGATCAGCCCGACATACCACATCGGTGGAAACAGAAATGAGACTGCTTGACGTGGCAAGGGCAAGCTTTGACGAGCTGCAGGGTGACCTGTTCAATTTTCTGTTGCGCCGAAATGGAGATGTCTGGTCCATCGGTAATCCTGACCGTGATGCGATATGGCAGTTGAGACTTGACGAACCACAATACTCTGCCGACTATCTGCACGATGCCGCCCAGCATATCCTCGTCCAGAAAAGCAAATTCATCCGCTGGATAGACAACGATCAGCCGGAAACAGTTGCCAACGCTCTGCTGATCCTATACCTCCGCGAAAACAAAATACTCCAGGCCCAGATTCAAAACCGTCTCGAGAATTTCCGCAAAACAGGAGGCTTTACCGAGAACATGCCCCCTGAACGTCTCGAAGTCCACAAAGCGCAGGTCTCAGAGAACGGCGCTCCTCTATGCCCGAAATGCCCTGCCACTCTCACTCCGTCACGCGCCGGTGCCAGCTTAAGGTCTTGTAGTATTCGTTTTCTTCGGTGCCGTCATCCACGAAATTGTGCATGCTTACGCCGCATAACAGGGGATCTATCCATTGGCTTCCACTGAAATTTTTAGGAGATTCCAGATGTATGACTATGAAATTGTCAATGGCTGCTATCAGTGCCTTGAATTCATCGGCCGCGGCATTGTCAGAGCGACGACGCAACAGCTGCATCATGTCAAAATAAGGTGTTCCGCGCTGACGGCGGTAATTCACGATATCATTGGTAACCGCCGGCGTCTCCGGATATGCTTTGAAGAATGCATTTACCGCTGAAGCCAACGGTTCTATCTTGGAAAGATCCATAACCGTTACGGTCACAGGATCGAACGC
>USIY01000257.1 GCA_900554845.1 uncultured Bacteroidales bacterium
AGAGCATTTCATTCGTAACGAAAAGGTCGTGGGTTCGAGTCCCACTCGCGGCTCTTCCCCATCCCTTCTGACTTAACAAGCCGGAAGGGATTGTTGTTTCCGGACCTGTCTGAGTATATGATTTGCTTTACTTTAGAGGAACGGGACTTCGCGAAATCTTATTGCCGTCCGACTGTCGGATGACCCTGTCCCGATAACCGCAGAATAGTAGCGGTATCTCCGCAGACGCGCACCAACACGGACATAATTCTCCTCGTGAACATAATCGATAATAAAGTCAACAATCACAGTGACGGTCCGCAACTCGTTTATCATATAAACTACTCGGATATTTGCAGAACTACTCGTCAACTACTCGTTTTTTCGGATAAACTACTCGTTTTTACCTTCAACTACTCATTTTTTACAGCTATCCCTGATAGTCTCAAACTATCCGTCAACTATCCGAATTTGGGCTCAGCTATCCGCTGGAGGAAACCAACTAGTCGTAAAATAGATTCAACTAGTCGTAAATCCATTCGACAGCCAATAATTACTCGATTAACGATAGGAACGCGTAAAAAACGCGTAAAAAACGAGTAATTACGCGTAGAAAACGAGTAATTACGCGTTATTTACACGAAGGGAACGCTCTGCATATCCATTATGCATCCAATTCCTGCATTCCTTTAGTTGTTATTAACCAGGCCTTCCCATTGTCTGTTTTAACTAGAAAGCCATTAGCTTGCATCGCTCTAAGCATGTTGGATACATGGTCCAGCTTCTGTTTCTTTGTCATGCTTGCCGGCAAACTCTGTTCTATAATCTCAAAAACATCTGCGCGTTTAAATCCTATATTCCCGGCATTAAGCGCAAGTTGCAAAACTAATTTTACCAATACCTTCTTGTTAAGTCCTGTCTCCTTGGTATATTGACCAATTTGTTGAACTTTTTTGGCGACAGACAACGCGATATTATATCGCGGTGCTTTGCCTTCGATGAGTTTTTTGTCTTTCAAATGGCGAGCCGCCTCTTTAGTGATAGGCCGATGAGTTCTGACCGCATCAAGCCATAGGCACTCCATAAGGCTAAGTGTCGAATCACTCTTAAGCAGGTCGGTATAAGCGTCGTCGGAAGCGATGCCATAGATTGTGACGCTAACGGTCTTTGCGTTATCATCAATCTCATACTCAGGCATCGGGAAGAAGCGTCTGCGTTGCTCTTTGAACAATTTAGGAATGCCACGGCCTACCGTGTCAATCATATTGAAATGAACCATGCCGTGAGACAGACAAGTGTTCCTGTAATCCTTCTGAGGGCCTTTGTCCCGGAGGACTTTCTCTACTGATCCAGGTATAAATGAGCCACGGTTACTATAATATAGGAAACCTTCATTCTCAACCAATGTTATGCGACCTCCAAGAGTATAATCCTGATGTGCGATGCAGTTGTGAAGGGCTTCTCGTATGGAATAATCTTCGTACTGCTTCATCGTGTCAGGGAATAATGTGCCGCCCGGCAGTTCACGCATTGTCTTGTTCCTGATTTTCGCGAAAATCTTGTCAACAGCAAGAATGTAAGGTATGGTATAATGCTCGTAGTCCACAATCTCCCCATCCTTATCCTTCCATACCCATGTGATTTGTGCGTTGGCTGGATGTATCTTCTGGAGAGCGACAGGATTTCCCAACAACAATATCGCGGCTCTTGTTAGGTTGCTGTTGCGCATCATCTCGCTATGCGAAAGGAATTCCTCGGTTGACCATTCATCTATTTCATTCGCCGGAATCGTAGCCCCATGTACCTTTTTATACATGATCCGCGCAGTTGCCAACGCAAGCTCATCAAGGTCGGCAATTGTGGCATCCGGCACAATTTCAGCCGACCAATCCGGAGCCGGAGCTTGACGTCGGATTTCATCCTGCTTCGACTGATTGAGCGGCTTCAGACTCTCACCATCACGACCGTAAGCTATACCTTTCCACTTCATCACGATATTACGTGGTGAGGCCGGAATCTTGAACATCAGTATGCGCTTGCCGTCTACTTCCACCGGAATAATCTCGCGGAATGTCTGACCGTCACTCATGTTATTGGTGAGGTCATGTTTCAGTTTGTTCAGCGCACCTTCGCCATCTTTGTATGAAGTGCCAATGATTTCATGCTTCTTTTCATCGTAGCCGAATACCAGCCACGCAAAAGGAAGACCACGCAGATTCGCCTCGTTACTCAATGCCGAAAAATACTTACCGAGGTCATCGAAGTCGAAGTTATTCTCCGCCTTCTTGAACTCCACCTCTTCCGATTCCTTATGCTGAATCAACGAATGAAAAAGCTGCCTGTATGTCGAGTTGTCAGTTGTCATAATCTTCTGATGGATAAATCGCTTCAAGAGAGTGTGTTGAGTTTTTAATTACTTATTGTTACTAAGTTCTTCTTCTGCCAACCTCACTCGTGCTTGCAGTTCTTCTGCCGACGGAAGGAGATTTGACTGGTCTATTTGTACATTGTCGTAAGAAGCGACACCCATAGGAGTCTGTACTCCTTTGAAGGCCCATCTAACATCAGTTTCATCCTTGTCACTGCATATCAGAAGACCTATTGTCGGATTGTCATCCGGGCCTTTCAGCAGTTCATCGACTGCATTTACATAGTAATTGAGTTTTCCGGCATACTCTGGATCAAATGGTTTGACTTTTAACTCAACCACGATGTACGCCTTCAGTCTAATATGGTAAAACAACATGTCAATTCTACGCGTACGGTTGCCTATGATAAGTTCTTGCTGCCTGCCTACAAATGCGAAACCAGTGCCAAGCTCAAGAAGAAATCTGGTGATATTCTGTTCCAGAGCCGTCTCAAGCTGCTCTTCCTTATAATTGACTGGAACAGTTATAAACCCGAAGTCATAGTTGTCTTTAGTGATTTCCTGTGCCATGCGGCTTTGCGCCTCAGGCAGATATTCCCGGAAATTGCTGATTGCTTTACCGTGAGATTTATACAGATTGGCTTTCAGTGCATTATTTAATGTATGACGGCTCCATCCGCCCAATATACATTCACGCAAATAGAATATGGCTTCATCGATAGATTTGCATTTGGAAACGATATCTGTCTGATGTCCCCATGGAATCATTCCAAGCACCATCGGGAAACTCTGCTCTCCGGTTAAAACTGCCACAGGTTGTGACATATTTATAAGATATGGAGATTCAACCTTTTGCAATTCTGCCATAAGCCGTGGCAGTTTTTCATCAGCCTCGGTTGTAGAGAAAAACTGATACCACTGTTTTATTCTCCACATATTTCTGCTACTGAATCCTTTCTCTTGCGGAAAGGCCTCCTTCAAATCAAGGCTAAGTTGCTCTACGACCCCGCTTCCCCATCTTTCCTCAGCCTTACGGATCACAAGCTCACGACCTACACTCCAGTTAAAACGCAGTTTTTCTGTATTGATTTTGATGGATGCCTTTATTTGCGCAGAAATATATCGCCGCTTGATTTCCGAGAGCCAAGCGGCATAATCAGCGTCTATTCTAGGGATATTCAGTTAATGACTAACTAATTATTTGCCAATGTCATAGATATTTCG
>USIY01000258.1 GCA_900554845.1 uncultured Bacteroidales bacterium
CCCTTTATTGTTAAAACGGTTTAAAACTCAACACACTCTTAGAGGAGTTTTCAAGATTCTTTAATTATTTCTTGGGTAAATTTTCTTTTGTCGCCATTGAAGAATCTATTTGAGATTGAATCGACAAGTTCTTTGATATAGTCATCTTTCTTAACGTTGGGATAATACAGAAAGGGACGGAACTCGTTGTCATGGCTAAGAAACCCAATACGGTCAAGTTCACGAACGACCGTAGAGATTGTATTGAAGTGCAAATGCCCGTCTATCAATGGTATCAGCTTGCTGACAGTCATAGGACCGTGTTCCCAAATGATAGCCATGACTTGCTCCTGCCTGTTTGATAACCTTTTCATTCTTTGCTGAATCTTGAGTTATCGGTATTCTTCTCAATTCTCGGTGCCCTGAATTTCTTGCCTGAGTTGAACTTGTATGTGACACCTATTTTTGCAGTAACATAAGTCTTTGAGTATGTCAGACGGTTATATCCGGAAGATTCTGTTCTGATTTTGCTTTTTCTTTGCAACATGTTCTCAACGCCAACTGAAACAGACCAATGCTGACCAAATTGTTTCTGTAACGTAGGGTTAAGATTTAGTATAGGGAATACAGTAATATTGCCAATCTTCATTTTGGAATTGTAAAAACAACTCATCGTAAGATTGAAGTTCCGTGGCAATGTGAATGTGGTGCTTGCTACAAGCTGCAGATAGCCGAATGTGTCGAACGACCCCGTATCCGTGAGTTTTTGTGAAGTTATCATGTAAGTCAGACTTGAATACAGGTTCCACCATTTTGTTATGTTGATGAATCCATCCCCATGAATGAATATGTTCCGGTCTTTGCCCTCATTTTCCCATGTGAGATACAATCGCTCGGGATATTCGGGATTGGATGTAAACATTTGCCTGATTGGATTGTCGGTCATTGAATAACCGGCGGCGACAGTGAATCTACCGGCAAGAACAAAATCAAGACTGATGGCATCAGTAAAACTTGGAGTGAGTTTTTGATTGCCGACTGTATAAGTGTAATCAGAAACTTGTCGGACAACAGGATTCAAAGAATGGAATGAAGGTCGCCGAATGTTTCTGTAATATCCCACTGCTACAGTGTAGTCGCCCTTTTCGGTAAGATTGTAGGAGATATTCGCATTAGGGAAAATATCAAATCTGTCTTTTACAGTCACACCTCCATTGGTTCCGGAATATTCTCCTCGGATTCCAGCCTTGAATTTCCATCTTCCGGCTTTGCCGTTCGCAGTGGCATAAACTGCCGCAATGTTCTCGTCGTATGAAGAGTCAAAATCATACTGTGTATCAGATACCCATGATTCATCCTTGAAGAAATGATGGAATGAGCGGCTGGAAACATTGTTAAAGGTGTATTTGGCTCCAACATTGAGATTCCAGTTCGTATTGAAAACCTTGCGGAAAGAGAAATCTGTTACGAAAATATTATAACGATTGCGGTTGTCAGTATTGTAAACAGAATCATTCGGAATATATGACCATCTCATCACATTGTCTTCTGTTGCTGAAGAATGTTGGTAATTATAATTGGAAACCAGTTTCAACACAGACCCTTTCTTATCTGTTGTATGTGACCAGTTGAAAGCAACATTAAGATTGTGGAAACGGTCTTGACTTTCATACGTTCCAAATGTGCCATCTTGGACTTTCGGACCAGAAATCTCAGTTTCGGAATTTGATGTATGGTGAGTTTTGTCGGGGCTATAATCGAATTGCAGACCGATTTTATCCCTATTCGTCGGTTCATAGAACAATCCGAAGGAAACATTTCCTTGTATCGCTTTCTTTTTATGACGCGACACGCCGAACATCTCCTGTGATACGGAAGCGTTTGTCGATTTCTCGTATGAGGTATATCTGTCTGACGGACTCCCATTGACATTGCCGATGATGTTGATATTCCATTTCCCGGTATGCAGACTGAGATTGACAAAAGGGTTAATCCATTGTTTATATTCTCCGGCTGTCAGATTCAATCCAGTTGCACCGGTGAGGCCATCGACACGATTGCGCTTCAAATTTATCTTTATGATACCGCCGGACGAATCTGCGCTATATTCAGCCCCTCCCTTAGGAATAATCTCTATTGTTGCGATTGAGGATGACTGTATAGATTTTAGGTATGTCATAAGTTGGGTGCCTGACATATTCACTTTCCGGTCGTCTATATAGACTGCCGTTCCACCTTGACCGTAAATAGAAAGACTTTCGTCAGTCGCCCATACTCCGGGAGCAGTCTTTAACAATTCCTGCGCGTCCTTATTGGCGGTTAAGGGATTTGCCGCCACATTAAGTACAATCCGGTCAGCTTCCCGTCTTATAAGCGGAGCTTTGACAACGACCTCCTGCAATGTGGTCGATGTCTGCTGCAGGACAATTCTACCCATATTTTGTTGGATGGAGTTCAGTATAACATCATCATACCCTACAAATGATACTCGGATTCTATTACAGTCAGAACCGACCATTATGTTGAAAAGGCCGGATGCGTCGGTGATGCCTCCGCCAACGACAGAGTCATTTGCAAATGCCGTAACATTTGCAAATTCAATCGGAATTGAGTCTGTATCCATAACAATGCCTTCAATCTCTCTTGCCGATGACAGAGGGATTGAGCATAGAAGGATAGTGAGGATTATTAATGCGCGTTTCATTACTTTCTGAATTTTTGTTCCTGTCCGATTTTATAGTTGGAAAAAGCGTTAGCTCTTCGAACTTCTACGCTGTGTGACCAATATTCCACATTGTCCATGTACTTCCCCAAATCATGTAGTTCAAAAAATGCACGGCGCAAGTTGTCGTTAATACCCATCTTTGAGGTGAGGTTGTTTCTTGATTGGAAAATTGTGATCTGGGCTATCGGTATATCTCCATAATTATAGTGGTCCACTATCAGGAGCTGTTTCTTACCTTTATCATAATAGGTATAGGTATACATCTCCGTTGAAACCCTTGTCCAGTCTTCAATATCATCCTTGTTTACCCACATCGTGTACGGTTTTGCATCAGACATTGGTGAAGATATAGAAGAAGGTCTCAGAGGAGGCATGATGCCATTGGATCTGACGAACATAGTGTGCATGTGCGGGGCGTAGAAAAGAATTTCCGCGCTGTCCAGATGGGCGGTATGCAATATATCCGACATGAACCTATCCATTCCGGGATACTTTGCTACGGAGTCCGCCGATGATATAATCGGCAATGGATCGGGAATAAGCACATTTCCGAAAGTCATGCGATAGGTGGTGTCCTTGTCGATTATCTGACCGTAGTAATCACTCACATGCCATTCGCGGTTCGAGAATACAAGACTCTTATGCGATGAGCAGCTTGCCATCAGCAGTATCGCCGCGACCATGGCAAAGGCGCATTTTATAAAAATGTTCTGTTTCATATAGATTGGCGTTTATTTCTTTGCGAGCAAAGCGTCTTATGACGATTATTGTTGCAAAGTTAAGCAGCGAACTAACTCAATAGTCTTAGTTGAACCTCCTTTAGTCTTAGTTAGTCTTAGAAACTGTTTAAATTTATTACGAAAAAT
>USIY01000259.1 GCA_900554845.1 uncultured Bacteroidales bacterium
CTTCTGGCCGGCCTGGGGCTTGGGTGTCGGAATGTACTTGCCGAATTTCTTGGCGAAGAACAACGGCACGAAGGGAAGCAGGTAAATCATAAAGGGGAGACGCCAGTTGATCTTGGCCAGATAACCGGTGGCGATGACGCAGCCCATAAGCACGAGATTAAGGGTGGCTGATGTGTAACCGTACTGTTTGGTTCGTTTTTCGCCACCGAACATATCGGCGATGAAAGCGGATGCCAGAGGGCTGAGGATTCCGGCCGCTATTCCGATAAGGAAGCTGAGTATGATCAGGGTGATCATGTTCGGCACGAAGAAGAACAGCGCGCCGCAGATTCCATACAGCAGGCATGTCCATGTGGTCAGCTTGTTGTTGTTGAACTTGGTGCCTATCCATCCGCCGAGGAACACGAAGGGGATGGCGGCGATGTTCGGACCGATTTCAAGCATCTGGGATTCCAGCTGCGAAGTGCCGGGGAATATCTTGGTCAGATCGCTCATTATAGGAGTGATGGCCAGACCCGGAATGGATGTGCAGACGTAAATGACGTACAGATTGAAAACGGCCCATAACGGCAACGTCTGATTTCCATAGCCTGATTTGATTTGTAACATAATTGTCGGATTTTGAGTGTTGGAGAATTCTATATTTATTCACGGCATGTTCCATGGTCGGAAATCGGTGGTCCGGCCACGGAAAGTCATGTCGGTTCAGAAGGAGAACTGGAGCTGGGTCTGCACACGGCTGTCGTGGGCTCCGCCGATGTTCCATGTCTGGCGGTGTCCCCAGATGTACTCCACGCCCCACTGCAGATAAGGGGTGATGTTGTAGAAGCAGTTGGCGGCCGCATAGAGGGCGTATTTGTAATTTTGCTCTTCCGGCAGGGCGTTGCAATAATTACCGACGTCCCATATTCTGCTCTGCGAGAACATGGCGTTGAACTGCAGCTTCTTTGTGGCGTTTACTGTGACTCCTACGTTGAGTCCCATCATCGGGGCGGCTTTCATTCTGCCGGGCTCGTCGTCCTTGGGGATGAACGATATGGGTTTCCCGGCGATGTCCTGGAGGTAGCTTCCGATACCCCGGCCGTACGCCAGCTGATAATAGAAAATGAATGCGTTCGAAGGACTCAGGTTGCCCGACAGCATCGCGCCCCAGCCCACCATATGGCGGGTCTTGCCGGCCACTTTATCCTTATACGCGAAGTTTCTGAGGATTCCCGACACTCTTATTCTGTTCCAAGGCGAGAAACTGTACTCCACCCATGCCGGTATGTCGGGAATTAATTGCTCGGCGTCTTTGTAATCGGTCACCTGCGTTCCGTCGAACTTCGGGAAATCCTTGCCGCGGTATATACCGCTTGACGCATAGTAGGAAGGCATGTCCAGACCCACTGCGTAGCGGAACCCTTTGTAACTCGGCGATGTATAGCTGATTTCATAAGCCACGTTCGACACGCATCCCGAGGGACCCTCGGGGTCGATTGTCGGTGGCTGGCAGGCGTAGCAGTCCTGGAGCAGAGTCAGTTTCTGTCCGAATGTGAAATTGCGCCATGTCATGTAGGCGCGCAGAAGCATCAGGCTCATGTTGTTGCCGTTGGTGCCCAGTTTGACGTACGCGCTGATTTCATTTTTTGTGTTTGCCAGACCCACTATCTGAAGATCCACGGCGCTGTTGTAGGGATTGATGTAAAAGTCGGCCTTGTGGTCTTTCACAGCGGGCACCGGAATGGCCGACGTCACGAAGCTCAGGCCCGCGCCGGACTGCTTGTAAAGATTGTTGCCGATGTCATAGCCCAACACGAGGTTGACGCTTCCTCCGATGGTCATGATGAACTTGTTGTTCTTGGTTTTCAGAGCGAACGAGGGGGCCGGAATGGCTTTGTTTTCCTGAGGACGGTGCCGGTTGAGGATTTCTTTTACAGCCGCGTCCGTGCGTTTGAACTCTATCTTGCTTCCGTCGTCGTCGGTCAATTGCGGAACGGTGTCCTGGGCAAATGACGGAAATGCAAGAAGACTCGCCAGTGTCAGCGAAATGCATAGTGTGTTTTTCATAACCTTCATGTGTTTTTCTTGTGGCCCTACATTTGCTCATGCCGGAGAAGAGTCATCTCATTGACCTTTGTGAGGATTTCAAACTACAAGAGTAATAATACTGATGAAGCGGTTTTGTAAACTTCATGTTTCATTCTTTTAAACAATGCTCATGTTAAATAGTTTCACATTTTTAATAATTATATATAACTTTTCGGACAAGGACCAGAAAATAAAAGAAGCCTCCTGCAGGAGGCTTCTTTATCAAGATTAAATTTGTGAGAGTCACATCATTCGATTTCTCTAAGTATATCACGGTTGAGGCCGTCGGGCGCCCAGATTCCGCGGATGCCCACGGCTTCGGCGCCGTCTGCGTTTTTCCGGCTGTCGTCGATGAACACGGCCTCCTCCGGACGAATTCCCTCCTCCCGGAGGATAGTGGTGAAGAACTTCGCTTCGGGCTTGTAGGCCTTCATGTCGCAGCTGGCGTATATGCAGTCGAAGAAGTCGTCGATGGGACGTCCCTCGTAGAAATCCGGTCCGTGCATGTGTTCCATCATGTAGGGATTGGTGTTGGACGCTATCACCACGCGGTGTCCTTTGCGGCGCAGTTCCTTCACGATGTCCATCCTTTCCTTGGTGGTCGGTTTCACGAATCCCACCCACGCATAGGCCGCTTCTTCATGGGTCACGGGGCGCCCTGTCAGCGCACGGAGTTTCTCAAGGAACTCTTCTTTACCGATCGTTCCGTTCTCAAGCTCAAGAAAGATTCCTTTCTGTCCGTAAGGGTCAAGCCATTTGTCGGTGTCCACGCCGAGGGCCGAGAACCGGCGGATGGCCTCCTGCATGTCCAGAGGTACGATCACGCCCCCAGATCGAACATTATTGTTTTCATCGTACGGGGATTTTCGACCGGATGCGTGATCCGTCGGCCGGCCGGATGGCCTGCGGCACATATTTGCGGAGCGAATCGCGGGCCGCAAGCATCTTGTTGTAGCGCTCGGTATTGGCCTCGTCGAGCGACGGAGGTTCTTTTTCAAGCAGCTCCTGCAATTCGGCGACATACATGAATTTCTCGTTCAGGGTCTTTATTTTGGCCGAGTATTCAGCGGGATTGCCTTTGTCTCGGCTGTTGAAGACCTCAAGGCACTCCTTGTAGCCGTCCTCAAGATAATCGATGGCCGCGGCGTATTCTTCCTGGGTCAGTTTTTCTTTGTTTTGCGCTTTCTCGGCCACAGTCTCTACCGTTGCGTTGCGTTCTTCGGTTTTCTTGCTCTGGCATGAAGCGGCGGTCATGGCGGCGCCGATCGTCAGCAACAGTGCAAATACTATTGATTTTTTCATTTTTAGTGTTTAGAATTGTTTTGGATATACTATCAATAAATTGTTTCTTTGGAAATGTCGGCTGATGTAGTTGGTGGTCTGTTCCAGATCCTGAGTATGGCTAATTGAGCCGCGTCTGGCCGACACGAGGACTATAAGGTCGGCCTCGTCGGCGGATCCGCTGGCAAGAATGAAGTCGTCCCATGT
>USIY01000260.1 GCA_900554845.1 uncultured Bacteroidales bacterium
AGTTTAGACAACTTCAGTTCCCTCCTATAAAACTCAAATAGCTATTGCGGTCATTTGTTACAACTGTTAACATTTTTTAACGCGATCGGGGGGGTAATTGTGAAATTTTGTTTAATTTTGTATCCTGAAACTCAAAAGATGTTAACCTGACTTAGATGCGCCTTGCCACAGAAAAGGCAAGCTAACCTTATAAGTGACAAATTTACAGAATTTTATTCGATAGGAACATTAACTCAAACAACATTAATAACCTTAAATTTCAAACTTATGCTGCATAACAAAGTACTTGTTACTTCATTATTGTTGTGCGGGCTGGCAGGAATGACACCGGCAACGGTGCAGGCCGCGCCGTCGGAATCGATGGCTACCCAGGCACAGCAGATCACAGCAAGCGGTATTGTTGAAGACGCCGAAGGACCACTGATCGGCGTGACCGTAACCGTGAAAGGGAATGTTAAGATCGCGACGTCGACTGACATCGACGGTCTGTTTCAACTCAAGGTGCCCGCGGGCTCCACACTCGTGTTCACATACGTAGGCTGCAAGCCTGTCGAGATGACAGCGGCAGCGGACATGAAGGTATCCATGTCCTCGATGGACGAAGTCCTGAACGAAGTGGTTGTCGTAGGTTTCGGCACACAGAAACGCGCCAACCTGACCGGCGCCGTCAGCACGGTCGACACTCAGCTTCTTAACGACCGACCTCTCGACAATGTCGCCAAGGCCCTTCAGGGTGCCGTGGCCGGTCTGAACATCAACGTGCCTTCAGGCGCGCTCGATGACAATCCCTCCATCAACATCCGTGGCGTCGGGACCGTCGGCAGCGGATCAAGCGGTTCTCCTCTGATCCTGATCGACGGTATGGAAGGCGACATCAACGCCATCAATCCCCAGGATGTGGCGAGCGTGTCCGTGCTGAAGGATGCCGCGGCAGCCTCCATCTACGGTTCTCGCGCACCTTTCGGTGTGATCATGATCACAACCAAGAAAGGCTCGCAGGGCAAAGCCTCCATATCCTATCAGAACTCCTTCCGCTGGGCCAACCCCATCAACATGGCCCACACCATGGAGTCGCTTCCGTTCGTTGGCTATTTCAACGACGGCTGCACCAACACCAACGGATGGAGCCCCCACTTCACCGGCGATCATCTGCAGCGCATCAAGGACTACTATGAGGGCAAGATCACTTCCGTGCTTCCCGCCAACGGCCAGTACTGGCAGGACGGTTACGCCGCAGGTAACGCCAATGTTGACTGGTACGGCGAGGTGTTCCGCGACCGCAACTTCTCGCAGGAGCACAACCTCTCCGTTTCCGGAGGCACCGAAAAGATAAGCTACTACTTCTCGGCCAACTACAGCGACCATGACGGATCGCTCCGCATAGGCAAGAACACTATGAACAATTACAACGTGACTGGCCGTTTCACCGCCGACGTGTTCAAATGGCTGCGCTTAGGCTACAGCACACGCTGGAACCGCCAGGACTTCCGTCGTCCCGCCACGCTGACCGACAACCTCTACCAGACGCTGGGTCGTCAGGGATGGCCCACACTGCCTATCCGCGATGACAACGGTTTCTACTATGACTCCCCCTCTCCGGCCCTTGGTCTGGCCGAAGGCGGCAAGGACACCAAGCAGACCGACCGCAACACCCATCAGCTCGAACTGATTTTCTTCCCGCTGCAGGGATGGGACATCCACGCCGAACTCAACTATAATGTACTCTCAGCCACACGCCACTGGGACTCTCTGGTACGCTACAACCATGACGTGGAAGGCAACCCCTACGTATACGGTGACGGAAGCAGCAACGTACACGAGGACTACTACAAGGAGAACTTCTTCAACGTTAACCTCTACACCAACTACAACTGGACAGTGGCCGAGAAGAACGATTTCCACGTGATGCTCGGTTTCCAGACTGAAAACATGAAGCAGCTGGCCTACGGTCTTCAGCGCAACGGCATTCTGGTTCCGGATCTTCCCGTTGTAGATCTGACCAGCGGCCTCAGCCCCAAGGGCGATCCCGTCACCCCGAGCGTGAACGGCTCAAGGAACGAATGGGACACCGCCGGCTTCTTCGGACGTATCAACTACAGCTACGACTCCCGCTATCTGCTCGAAGCCAACCTGCGTTATGACGGAACATCACGTTTCCGCTCGAACCGCCGTTGGATATGGCTCCCTTCGTTCTCGGCCGGCTGGAACATCGCCAACGAGAAATTCTGGGAAGAATGCGCCGAAATCTGCAATCAGCTGAAACTCCGTGTATCCTACGGTGTGCTCGGCAACCAGAACACCACCAACTGGTACCAGACATACCGCGTTCTGGATCCCAAAGCCAGCGACGGCGGATGGCTGCAGGGCGGTCTGAAACCCAATACTCTTGCTTTCCCGGGTCTGGTGTCGACAGAGCTCACATGGGAGAAAGTCTACAACTGGAACATCGGTCTTGACTTCGCTTTGCTGAACAGCCGCCTGCGCGGTAGTTTCGACTATTACATCCGCTCCACCAAGAACATGGTGGGTCCCGCTCCCGAACTTCCCGCCGTACTCGGCACGGGCGTTCCCTACACCAACAACTGCGACCTCCGTACCAACGGTTGGGACCTGGAGATCGGCTGGTACGACAACACGTCGTTCGGTCTGAGCTACAGCGCACGCTTTGTGCTGAGCGACGCCATCACCAAGATCACCCGCTACCCGAACAACCCGTCGAACACTCTTCCCGAGCCTAACCCCAACGATCCCAAGCGTTATATCGCCGGTCGCACCATGGGCGAGATCTGGGGATTTGAGACAGTCGGCGTAGCACACAGCCAGGCTGAGATGGACGCCCATCTTCAGGCGAATGACCAGAGCCAGCTCGGCGACAACTGGGCCGCCGGCGACATCATGTACCGCGACCTCGACAACAACGGCGTGATCAGCAGCGGCGCCAACACTCTCGACGACCACGGCGACCTCAAGGTGATCGGAAACAGCACCCCGCGCTTCAACTTCTCGTTGGATCTGAACGCTTCTTACTACGGTTTCGACGTACGTCTCTACTTCCAGGGCGTGGCAAAACGCGACTATTGGCAGGGCAGCTCCTACTTCTGGGGTATCGAGAACAACTTCTGGTGGTCACAGGGCCTCAACCAGCACGCCGATTATTTCCGCGACGAGAACACATGGTCGGTTAAAGAAGGCATCAACGGCGTGAACATCGATTCTTATTATCCCCGTCCTGTGTTTGACGGCGGCGGCAAGAACAAACAAGTACAGACCCGCTATCTGCAGGATGCATCCTATATCCGTCTGAAGAACTTCCAGGTTGGTTACTCCCTGCCCAAGAACATCACCAAGAAGATCGGCTTCGACCTGATCCGCGTTTACTTCTCGGCAGAAAATCTCTGGACCGGCACACATCTGTCCTCGCTGTTCGACCCCGAGACCATCGGTTCCGGCTGGGGCGGTTGCGCTTATCCCCTGTCGCGCACATTCTCCTTCGGTATCAACCTCAATCTCTAATAT
>USIY01000261.1 GCA_900554845.1 uncultured Bacteroidales bacterium
GTATCTTGCAGGTCTGCTTTCCTCGTGCCATAGTCAATAGCGGTTAGGGTCAAAATGTATTGGCAAATTCATATAGACATTGACTTTCTTGCCGTCATGTTGTCCAGCAATAAACTCAGGAAATAACCTGACAACTCTCAATGCTTCCCTGTCAAGGGCAGAATCCAATCCTCTAACTATCTTCGGGTCGCATACATGACCTAAAGTGTCAACATAAAACTTTACTATAACACTACTTTGAAAACAACCCATCATTTCTGTCGGGTATTTGAGATTGTCAGCAATGAACTTCATCATCGCCGTCTGTCCTCCAGGGAACTCCGGCATTTGCTCAACAAATTGATATATTATCTTATTCTCTTCAGAGTTGGTTGGGAGAGCTTCATGACTTTTCAAATCATCATCTAATCTAAAGACTACAGGTATTGTGAACCAATATTCCACCGCTTTCCCGTTAAGTATGGCAGGGTTGAATTTGGGCAATGTATTTACAACACGGAGTGCTTCCTCATCCAATGCAGTAAAGACAGACCTTACAATTTTTGTATCTCCTACTGAGCCATCTTCTTTAACCAAAAAATGGACTATAACACGTCCTTGAATGTGAGAATCATAAGCATTTTGAGGGTATTGAATATGTTGTGAGATCCATTCCAGCAGTTTCTCATCGCCGCCGGGAAATGACGGACGAACATCTACAATAGCCTCATATATATTATCTTCTTGTTCAGGGTCGGTAATTTCTCCAACAACAGGATATTCAGCATCGTCTATTTCTCCTTTTTTGATTGCGACACTATCTTCAACTGGCGGCAACTCGCCTTCATCAATTGTGTCAGTAACCTCTATTTGTTCAATTGGCGCCACAACATCGCCCCGTAAAGTTTCATTTGACTGATTCGATGATGATGTACCGCTACAACCCGACATGAGAATCATCCCCGCCGAGATACCGGCAAGGGCTATGGTTTTTCCGGCGAAAGAGCGGGCGCGGAGCTGCTGCTCTAGATAGCGCACCTCGGCTTCGCATTTGGGGCATGTGCCGAGACAGTCGCCCTTGTAGCGACACTCTGATGTGGCGAACTCTATGCCGTTTGCTTCGGCGATCTGTCGCCGTATCTCTTTCAGCATCTTGCAGGTCTGCTTTCCTCGTGCCATAGTCAGTGTTTGCGGATTTGATAGGTGAATAAATCGAATCGGGTGAAACCGAGGACTTCAAGTGCTTTGCGGCTTACATCTCGGTCTGTATCGGTATTATAGCCCGGTATCAGCGGTATGCGGACGATGCAGTCTTGTTGCCGCCCGGCATCGGCTATCAGTCGGAGGTTGTCAAGGACAAGGTCGTTGCCCTGACCCGTGTAGCTGCGGTAAATGTCGGGGTTCATATCCTTGATGTCGACAATCAGGGTATTAACCACCGGGAGAAGAGCCTCGATGTTTGTCGACGGCACGTTAAGCGATGTTTCCAAGTTGAGCTGCCATGTGGAACCACACAATTCGCGGAACTCCTGGATAAACTGCGGACGCATACAAGGCTCGCCGCCTCCGAAAGTCACACCTCCGTTTGTGGCGATAAAATAAAGCTCGTCGATTCGCGTCTCGGCATACAGCTCCCCTGGTGAATACTCGCGAAAACGCCCGTCGTCGCCCAGCGACTGAGGATTCAGGCAATATCGACAACAGAGCGGACAGCCATGAAAGGCAACAAGCGTAGTGACACCATCGCCGTCAGTCGAAAGGCGATGCCGTGCGATGCCTATTATCTTAGCCCGTTGCTTTTTCATGTGTCTATTATCTGTAATTAAGCAAAGTTACAACGAATAATCGACATCAGGTGTGACAAATGTCCCAAACAGACATGAAAATCAGTCTCTAACGATGTTTTTTCTTAGATTTTCCCATTTTCGGGCGGTTCTGGCCCGCGATTACGTGCCTTATTATAGTTACAGGCAGACAATCATCAAATCGCCTGCCTGACCTCCATTTGTATGATTAGCTGTTCTTATCCCATTTCAGAGTATTGTAGACTTCAATCATCAAAGTTTTGTCCGGACTGTTAATAGTGAAATTTCCGCTCTCGATACGGCAGTTAACAGTCGGTACCATTATTACCGAGTCATTGAATACAAAACCTATCCTCTTGCCGATTCTATTTTCAGTGGCATCAGCCCATTTCTTTACCTTGCCTGCTTTCAGCTTTCCCTCAACCACAGCCATATCAGGAAATGGAAATGAAAGCCATTGCCGGAACAATGCCGCATAATATAGCGAGCCTCAGATTGCCTTGCGGCCTACTGCGTGGTCACAGAGTGGTGCCGAAGCTCGCTGTATAAGTTAGCGATTGAAGCCTTTGGGTCTTCGATCAATAATTTCTTTCGACATGCTAATTCAACATTAGGTCTAAATTCATCAGGCAAAAGATTTCGCGCCTGCTCAAAAGATAGTGCTTTATTTGAGTTATCCATTGAAATAAAGAATGTTGCTGACTGCGAAGAAAAGAAAATTTTATGAAACACTTGAAACGGAGAGGACAAAAAAACCGAGAAATATAAGTAGATAGATTGCAACGGAAACTGTAAGATACCAAGCAAAATATCCGATTCGCTTTTTTAAGGGACTGACGGGAAAGGCTTTATACATACTCAAGGAACAAATGATAATGGAATAGACTATTTCCAAGCCGGAATACAAAGATTCGGATAAAAGCGACAGAGGACAGATAAGAATACCAAAAAGTAGAATTGATGATGTCATGTAAATCATCGCAGCAAAATATTCGGCAATATTATATTTTCTTGCCCCGACTTTCCAAAACACAATAGGTATAGCCAACACAGCAGGAATATAGATAGTCAGATTACGGACAACCATGCTATTCATTATGAAATCCGTAACCGCCAACGTCATTTTATATATGAGACCAACCTGACTAGTTCCGCTTTCCTCCACCACACCGTCAGGCTCAGATGGCATAAGTCCTGAAACAAACGCACTGATGAAGCATACGACTATAAGCATCGAAATCGGCGCGACATATTTTACCCGACGACATTGTATAAAGTCGCGTATTACTTTCCATGGATGAATGAGAAGTTGCCACGCCGTATACAGGAAACCTTGATTGATACGTGACAAACCTGACAGCAGCCCTATGAAAAAAGTCTTGTTTTCTAGCCTCTTTTCATCGACCGATTGACCGCAGTCAGGACAAAAGCGGGAAGTGCAGGAACATCCGCAGTTCCTGCACTTAACAACTGATTCTTTATTTTCGTGTGAGTTGGGCATTACAATTCAATCTGTCTCGTGATATATCACCGTTTTGTTCGGGTCGGCAATTCGTAGATTGCCGGGCACCGTGTTTTTAGGGAAAGGCTGTTGCTCCCACGTGCCCTGTGTGAACTTATATTCAGCTGGCAGTCTAAGATTAAGGTCAATTGTGTAGGTGGAATCATTAACCTGATTCATCTTTACACCCATCGGATTCCAGTTTGCAAGCGCATCCTGATTCCCT
>USIY01000262.1 GCA_900554845.1 uncultured Bacteroidales bacterium
TTCAGTTCCTCGATCTGCTTGCAGAGTTCCTCTTTCGCGGCTTCGTTGATCTGCTCCGACGCCTTTCGCTGTTCAAAATAGTCCTGATGACGACGGTTAACTACCGCTGAAGCTTCGCGGAACTCTTCCCAAAGGGATTCACGTATATCCTTGGCAACCGGACCGATGTTGCGCCATTCGTCATGCAGTCCCTGCAACATTCTGAACGCCTGCACCGGATCGTTCACTTCCGCAAGTTTCCTGGCCTCGGCCAACAGAGCCTTCTTGGCCTCCAGATTCTTTTTGAAGTCAAGGTCGCGAAGTTCTTTGTTCATCTTCAGGTGATCATAGAATTGCTCGCTGACAGTCTGGAAATTCTTCCACAGCTCAGTTTCCGCGGTAGGAGGCACGTCCTTGATGGCGCGGAAATCAGCCTGAAGCTGCTGGAATTCCTGAAATTTCACGTTGACGGTGTCTATATCGCCTGCGATGGCGTTCATTTTATCGAGCAACTCGAGTTTTTGCTCCAGATTAGCCTGACGGCGCGCGTCATCGGCGGCGATATATGCCTGACGGCGCTCTTTGAACTGGGCGAACATGTCGTTGAACTCGTTTTCGAGATCATCGGGTTGCGCCACAAACGCGGCCGGATCATTTCCGGCCTCCACATAGGCGTTAAGTTCAGCGAGACGTTCCCGGCTTCGCAGGCTGAAGAATGCCTGTTTCATGGCCGTAACGTCGCGATGGCTTTCCATCTTGTCGTTATCAAGCACGTCACGGAGCGCAGCTACCAGTTCGTCTTTTCTCATGTTGTGAAAATTGTGCGCTTCCTCTTCTCCTGCGGCTATGGGCTGTTCACCCGGTTGAACCGCGTCGGTCATCTCCGACACCGCCTCCGCCGGAGACTCAGTCTCCTTGCATTCTTCCACTTCCGATTCCGCACACACCTCTGGAGCGGACACTGCATCTTGTGTCTCCGCGGCCGCCTTGACCTCTTCCTGAGGATCCTTCTTTTCGAGTTCGTTCATTACTTTCAGTTTCTGGTATTCACTCTTGCGCACCGTTTGCCTTTTTCCAATTATATCAGACAGCGGACGCGCTTTGCTTTTTCAAGCCGTAAATTTACACTTTTTATCTTTGTTGACAAAACTTATAGTCATTTTTTTCATGTTTTGTCACAAAGATTTTCATTTATTCATATCGCAAGGTGCAATATAGGCATTTATAGCCTGATTATTTCTCAATTGTAGCCTTGATGATGCGCACATCCTCTTTCGGACGGTCATTGCCGTCGGTCTCCACCTTCTGTATTTTCTCCACAGTTTCCATCCCTGAAACAACTTCTCCGAAAACAGTGTACTGATTGTCCAGATGCGGGGTGCCACCAAGAGTCAGATAGTCCTGCGCCATCTCTTGCGGCAGCGGGCGCGCAGGAACGCTTTTCTCCACGCTGTCGATCATCTGTTGCCGCAGTTCCATCATCGCCTCGCGGTCGCCGCGGTCCCCCATCGCCTTGATCGAATCCTTGTTCTGTTCGAACAATTTGCGGAACAGTTCCTGTCGTTCGCCCACAACCGCGCGCTCGGCCATACGGTCCAGTTCCATCTGACTCGCTTTCCTACCTGTCACGATATAGAACTGACTGCTGCTGCTGCGCCGTTCCGGATTCACATTGTCACCCGTGCGTGCCGCTGCCAACGCTCCGTATTTATGGTAATGTTTGGGATATATTATTTCAGCCGGGAGCGTATAGCCGGGATCGCCCCCACCAAGCATCTGGCCCGGCTGAGCTTCCTTGGAATCCGGATCGCCTGTCTGAACCATGAAATCGTTGATCACTCTATGGAACAGCACACCGTCGTAAAAGCCTTCTTTTACCAGTTTTACAAAATTGTCACGGTGCTGAGGAGTATCGTCGTATAACTTTATCTTGATCGGGCCCATGGTAGTCTCCAGATCCACGATAGTTTCCTTTCCTTGCTCCATCGCTTTGGTTTGCTGTGTGTTCATCTTTGCATTCTGTGCGTAGGCGCCTCCCAAAACTACAGCGATAAGCGCCACGGCTATTAATATGTTACATCGCATCGTCTTCCGGGTGTATCCGGCGGTAAATCCGACGGAAATTATTGTCACTCTGTTTCAGTTCATCGGCATGTTCTTCGTAACCTTCGCCCCATATTGCCTCAAGGAGCGACCCGATATAACGGCGCTCGCGGTCTCTCTCGATTGCCGCTTCTATCAAGGGTGTGAGCCATTTCTCATAACGCTCGCGGTCTACAGCCGCCAGAAATCTGGCCGTGCTGGCCAGAAACTGTCCCGAATTATCCGCAGCTTTCAGTTTCGTTACCGTATCGTCCGGCGTCTCGGGCAGTGTCTCTACATTGTCGACTATGTACTCGTAAATTTCCATTCCCTTGTTCTCGGGAAGTCCATTAGTATTGTCTTGTGCCATGTCGTTTCTAATTGAAGTTGTTGAAACTTCTTGTCATCTTCGTTCCGAACGAAATACGTCCGAAACATCGCTTTTGAATTGCAAAAATACCTAAATATTTATAATTTTGGGTGATTTTTTCAATTATTTTTCAAACGGAATCAAAAGCCGATGCCGTCAAACGGTATTTATTCAATTATAACATAGGGTATTATGTCAAACAAAGCGAATAATGAAGATAAAAGATCCGGAGATCCTTTTGTAGTGGCGATCGGGCGGCAGTTCGGATGCGGCGGCCGGGAAATAGGCAAAATGATCGCTGAAGCTCTCGGAGCCGCTTATTATGACAAGACTCTTCTCAGCAAAGCGGCGGAAACATTCGGATTCAGCAAGGACCTTTTTGACAGAGCGGATGAAAAACGTCCCTCCTGGCTCAGGTCTTTGCTCCAGTATAATTACGGTGTGGAAAATGCAGTCTCAGAATTCTCCGACATCGACAACGAAGGATTGTACAAAGCTCAGTCCGGAGTAATACGTCAGCTCACGCAACAGGGATCATGTGTCATCGTGGGACGCACTGCCGATTATATACTGAGGGATCACCCTCGGCTGATAAGCATTTTCCTGCATGCGCCGGAGAGACATCGGGCTCAAAAACTCATTGACCGCAATGACGCCAAAGATCTGGAAAGCGCGATCTCCATGGCGAAAAAAATGGACAATGCACGTGATTCCTATTATTCATATTACACCAACAAGCGCTGGGGAGCGGCTTCAACTTATCATTTATGCGTGGACACCTCGCTATTTTCCCCTGAGGAAATAATCGACTTGATCCGCAGGCATCTCGGTTTAGTTAACCGAGATTTGTCAGATTAGGAATTTAATTGTAACTTTGCGGTGCAGAGGCACGGTCTGTCGCTCCGGCCGAAAAAGGCCGTAGAGGAAAGTCCGGGCAACACAGGGCACCGCATTTTTTAACGGAAAGCTGGCAGCGATGTCAGGGATAAGTGACAGAAAACAACCGCTGCGCGTTTCAGACGCGCAGTAAGGGTGAAAAGGCGCGTGTAAGAG
>USIY01000263.1 GCA_900554845.1 uncultured Bacteroidales bacterium
ATCACATCTTTGATTTCCTTTCTTTCAAAGAAGCGTACTCCTCCCCACACGGCATATGGAATCTTTAGTTTCAGCATGGCCTGCTCCACATTGCGGCTCAAGAAAGAGCTGCGGAACAGAACCGCGAACTGATTGGCCGTCGCTCCTTGCTTTATTTCATGTGCGATTGTATCTGCAATGGCCTGCGCTTCCTCGCGTTCCGATTTGTAATGGCGGTAAATAACAGGAGTCTCGTTCAGACGGGCTGTATACAGGTTTTTGGGTATGCGGTTGCGATTGTGCGCTATTATTGCGTTGGCCACATTCAGGATGTCGGGTGTGGATCTATAATTCCGGTCCAGAATTATATCCGTCTGAGCCTTGAAGTCAACGAAAGTGCGTGGACTCGCGCCACGCCATTCGTAAATGGCCTGATCCGGATCGCCCACCACGAAGATGTTGCCGTGCTTTTCGCTAAGTATGCGCAGCAGATTCCAGTCGTCGTTGCTGCAGTCCTGGGCTTCATCCACCATTATATAATTCAGCTTGTCGGTCCAGTACTCGCGGGCGTCAGGAAAATGGTTCAGAATATATATCGTGAAATATATCAGGTCGTCGTAATCCAGGACATATTGCTTCAGCTGAAGACGCAGGTAACGCACCTGTGCGTCCGGACAGTCCGGGGGAGAGGCCGGGAGAAGATGCCTCTGGATGTATGCGTCGATATCGTAGCCTTTCAGCATGGCGACGTTGGTCAGAAAACGTTCGGCCGTCAATTTTTTTCGATCCACGCCGAATTCTGTCATGGCTTGCTTGGCGAGTGTTTTGGCGTCTTCTTCGTCTATGACCGTGAAATTCTTGGGATAGCCTATGCGATAGATCTCGCGTCGAAGGAATTTTACACAGAAAGAATGGATTGTGCAGACAAAATCATTCACTGCGCCTCGGTCCACCAGACCGGAGATACGGTGTTTCATCTCCTGGGCCGCCTTGTTCGTAAAGGTCAGGCAGAGTATATTGCCGGGAGCAATTCCGAGTTCGTTCACCAGAAAGGCGAAACGGTAAGCCAATACGCGTGTTTTTCCGCTGCCGGCCCCGGCCACGACACGGACGCGCCCTTCCGAGGCTTCCGAGGCGCGCTGCTGACTGTGGTTGAGGCTCATGTCGATATTAACAACTAATAATATTCATTGCCTGATCACGCATCGATGCGCATCGGTACGTTAACGATCAGTTTCGCAGGGCCGTCACCATGAGGATTGTATACAACCGTACACCGCAACAGCAAAGCCACCAGACGGCACAGCAACATCGAGGTGTCGTTGCGGTGATGCAATTCATCTATGTCGACGATATATTCGAATAGAGTTTCCTCGTTGCCCATTTTGATGCGTTCGCCGTCGTGCGTGAATACGAACTGCATCATCTTCGAATCTCTGAAATGAGCCGCCGACAGTGTCACCACATCGTTCTTGCGACGTGACTGGGCGAACAATACGATACGTTGCAACAGATAAATCACGCATTCCACATCCGTCACCATCTTGAAATCAGGATCCGGATAGGTTATGTCCAGTTCGGAATTTGTCCGCGACATTGTTTCGATATCCGACCCTGTCTGTCTCAGAATGGAGGATACAGATTCCTCCTTTATATTCTTGTCCCGTTCATCGCGGCCAATGGCGGCAGTGTAAAGCATACTGGTGATGATGGACTTCAGAAGCAGCTTGGTGTCGTTCGTGTTCACGCGGCTGTCCTTTTCCTTATAGGGTGCGATGTCGTATTCGTTGTATTTGTCCGCTTTCAGCTGGTCGCGTTGGCGTGACAATGATTCCGCGATGTTGCGGATTTGAGCTATATTTGAGCGATAGCGCGACCAATAGAACAACAATACGATAAGTAATGCCGCGAACAGAAGCCAAATCAACAGATTATAGCTGAAGTTCGTACGCAGTCGTTTGGTTTCGGCTTCGGCGGTAGCGACACGTTCCTTGTAATTTTCGGTCTGCATGGCGTTGACTTCATAAGCCACCTGCAGTTCCCGGTATCTGTCGGAGAGATTGGCTTTCTCCACTTCATCGTTGAGCGCATTCATGGCCGCCAGAGAATTCATCAGCGTGACGCTGTCGCCGGTTTCCTGAGCCGCTTTCTGAAGCATGACATGGAACTGCTTCATCACCGGAAAGGCCCTGACTGATTCCGTAATCTCCTTCAGGAGAGGGAGTGCCTCGGCGTAATGGCCTTTGGCCATGAAATAGCAGGCCTGGACCGAATTGTTTTTCTTTAAATCCGCCGCCACTTCTTCATTAGTCTGCGCGAGTTTCAGAATCTTGTCGTAGTATTCATCCACTTCGGCGGGAGTAAGAGCCTTGTAATTGCGTAACATCCGGCGGTATACGATATAACGCGAGATATCGTAATCACGGTATTTACGGCCCGCTTCCGAATATTTGTTCTCAAGGCCGTTGATTATATCCAGTAATTTACGGTTGGCCTCCACGGCCTTTTTTGTCTCTCCTGCGTCGGAGTATATATTGGCCGCCTCCGAATAGACAATGTTGCGGAGCGCATACAGCCGATAGTTGGAGCTGTTGACCATATGCACCATTGAGTCCACGTATTCCTCAAGCAACTTTGAATCGGGAACGTTGCGCATATAGGCCGCGACAGTGTAAAGGCTCAGAAGACGGTCAATGTTGTTCATTTTGCCGGGAGGAGTCAGCTTGAGCTTGTTGATTATGGCAACTATATCTTTATGTGCCGTTGAATCCAACCGCCGCGTTGAATATGAAAGACTGCGCATCTTGAGGAACAGTTCCGTTTCTCTCTGTTCCTCCGATTTGGGAAAGGTCTTCACTTGTTTCTGAAGGCGCTCGAATTGATCCTCCGTGTTGTACAGGTTGGAATTCAAGCGCATGATGTCGAGCTGGGCGTTCTCGTCCTTGGCGCGGCCCGCTACATCGTAGAGCATGCGGCCCACGGTTATTTTATCCTTGCGGGAACTGAGATCGTATATGTCGTAAAGGATTTTTACAGAATCTTTAGGTGTTTTAGCCTTCGAAAGCTGTTGATTCAACTGCGGGAGCACAACCGCGGGATTGTATTTACGCGCATAGACCGTCCCTGCGAAAGCCAACAAGGAAAATATTAATACAAATATATTTGTACCGTGTGAATTTTTCATTCTCATAGTTTCGGGAGAGGATATGTTTTGAGTGACCTGACAGCGATTTGCAAGAATCATTGCATGTCCGAATAATTCACAAAGATAATAAAAATACGCAAATTGTCAAAACTCTTCTCTATTGTATGTTTCTATGGTGCGCCGCACTGCACTAAATTCGTTTTTTTAGATGAAATCACTTTCTGTTTGACAAAAATCGATAAAATAATTGCAATTCGCAGGAAAAGAATTAATTTTGTATTTCAACAAGATGCCATGATAGACAACTTGTGATCCGATATTAAAATATTGACAA
>USIY01000264.1 GCA_900554845.1 uncultured Bacteroidales bacterium
GGTCTGGAGCGTGTGGGCGCCAACGATGATTTCTTTAAGATCGGCGGTACGTCCATCAACGCCATTAAGGTTGTGGCGGTACTTTCATCCGAGGGGATAAAGATAAGTTACAAGGATCTTTTCGCCACCAAGACGCCTCGCGTGCTGGCCGCGCATCTGAACAACACCGCGGACATCCCCGCTCCGGAAGCGGAGGCAGAGTCCGCCGCTGCGACAGAGGAATTCGCCGACATTCTGCGCGTCAACAGCGTCAAGGCTTTCAATGACGGCGAACGTCAGTCAGTGGGTAATGTATTCCTCACAGGAGCCACAGGCTTCCTGGGTGTCCATATCCTGCACGATCTTCTGATTAACACCGGGGCAACCGTGACATGCGTGGTTCGTTCGTCCAAGTATTTCGACGCTTCTTCGCGTCTCCGCACATTGCTGTTCTACTATTTCGGAGAGACTTTCGAGGAATTGTGGAACAGCCGAATCTTCGTAGTGGAAGGAGATCTGACCGAGAAGGCCACACTCGCCTCTCTGGACGCCGGAACAATCGACACGGTGATCAACTGTGCGGCCAGCGTGAAGCATTTTGCTCCGGGAAACGAGATAGAGCGCGCCAATGTTGACACTGTGCGTAATCTGGTGGAATGGTGCTCGGCCCACAACCGCCGTCTGGTGCATGTGTCGACCGTTTCCGTGGCCGGCGAAGCCGATGTGAAGGTTGCTTCGGAGAGGGTGCTGAACGAACAGACTCTCGATCTGGGCCAGAGTCTCGCCAACCAGTATGTGAAGTCGAAGTACGACGCTGAAAAGATAATTTTAGGAGCCGTCCGGGACGCAGGTCTTAACGCCAAGATCATGCGTGTCGGCAACATCTCGCCGCGGGAGTCCGACGGTGAGTTCCAGGCCAACTTCCAAAGCAACGCCTTCATGGGCCAGCTACGCGCTTATTTGGCTCTGGGATGCATTCCTTACGAGCATCTGGACGCTCCGTGCGAGTTCTCGCCCGTCGACCAGCTTGCGCACTCTATTCTGGAACTGGCCACGACACCTGCTCCGAATGTCGTTTTCCATCCGCTCAACAACCATCATGTGCCTATGGCCGACGTGATAGGAGTGATGAACCGGATTCTTCCCAAGGCTATAGAGTGCGTGGAGCCTGATGTGTTCCAGGAGCGTCTGAACGGCATGATGGCCGGAGAATCGGAGAAAGTGACGTTGCTGCAGCCTCTGGTGGCGTATCAGTCGGCGGATGGAAAGACCACGTTCGTAGGATGTTCCACAGGGTTTACCAACGGGATGCTCTTCCGTCTTGGGTTCCGCTGGAGTCCGACGTCGACCGATTACATACGTAACTTCATCAGCGCCATCGCCGGTCTTGGATATTTCGATCCGGCGGTAGAGTGACACGATGGTCTGGTCCGGGATTTATCGGATAGTTCCTGAACGGGACCTCGCAAAGCTTGACGACAGGGTCTTGCGGCTTCCAGAATGGAGGCGCCGCAAGGCCCTGTCCTATCAGCGGGCCATCGACAGGCTGCAGTGCGTGCTCGCGTATGATTTGCTTGAGGCATTGCTGCTCGACGCCTTCGGTCTGAATCTTCGTGACCATGAGATTGTCTACGACGAAATGGGCAAGCCTTCGTTGCCGGGATATCCTGACTGTCATTTCAGTCTGGGCCATTGCCCTGCCGGTGTGATCGCCGTTGTGGCGGACTGCCCCGTGGGATGCGACATAGAGGAGATACGGCGTCCCTATGAGGAGAACTGCCGCGAGATAGAGGAGTATTGTTTTTCCGCCGCGGAAAGAAAGCTCGTGGCTGAATCAAAGGATCCTGCCACGGAATTCACGCGTGTATGGACCGTCAAGGAGGCGCTGTTCAAACTTGACAACAGGCTGCAGCTGGAATCACTCGACACAACGGCAACAACCGCGAGAATATCAGTGAGCGTAGCTGTGAATTATGTGGCTTCCGTTGTTCTGAATGGATATGGAATTGGTCAATATGGCACCTGACTTTGAGGTTTGCTTAGATTTGTGTAATTTTGCAGAATGTTACGTACTAAAATATTAATGTCGCTATGTCTGGCGACGCTGTTGATGGCGTCGCATGCTGAGGCCCTGACACTTGAAAAAATCAAATACGGTGACTTTTCGCAGTGGGTGTCGCGTGATATCACGGAGTCGCAGGTCCTCGGAGGGGCCACAAAGAGAGTGTACGCCGTCGGCCCGACAAAGCATATCACCGGGAATTACGCCTATCGTCCCGAAGGAGGCACGCCCTGGGCATCAAGCAATGTCTACGCTAAAGTCTCCGGTATTGTGAAGGCTTCCAATTCAGTGGAACCGGCCGTGATCAACGGCAACAAGGTCGCTAAGCTGGAAGCTAAGATGGAGCATGTGAAAGTGCTTGGACTCATAAATATGGACGTTATGGTGGCCGGCACCCTTTATCTCGGAAAATTGAATGAGCCGGTCACATCCACTTCCGCTCCTTTCGCCAAGATGGCGATGGGTATGCCTTACAACAAGACTCCGAAGGCGCTGGTATATGATTTCCGAATAGACATGCCCAATGTCAACACGCGCGTCAAATCCACTGGATTGAGCCGTAAAAAGACCTTGCAGGGCCGTGACCAGGCCGAGGTCTATGTCCTCCTGCAGTACCGTTGGGAGGATGGCAAGGGAAACGTTTACGCACAGCGTGTAGGCACGGGCCGCGAAAGGTACAACAAGTCCATTCCATGGACCAAAGGCCATCAGTTGCCGATCCACTACGGGGATATAACAAAGAAACCCTTCTATAAGTCATATATGGGTCTGCTTAACGGCGACAAGGCGTATTACGGTTATAATTCCAAAGGCAAGCTCGTGCCTGTCAAGGAAGTCGGCTGGGCTCCTGTGGGCACAAAGCCCACGCATGTGCTTGTGATGGCCTCCACCTCGTGCGGCGAACCTTTTGTAGGCACCGAGGGTTTGACAATGTACATCGACAATATCGCCTTCGGATTTTAGTTCTAAAAGGAAAGAAGATTATGAAAATTGCATTGATAGGATACGGCAAAATGGGTCGTGCCATAGAGCGTATAGCTCAGGAACGCGGCGACGAGATCACCTGCCGCATCGACAAGGATAATCTTGAGGATTTCGAAAGCGAGGCTTTCCTCGGCTCCGATGTCGCCATAGAATTCACCACTCCCGCCACCGGCCGTGAGAATGTGGTGCGGTGCGTCAAGGCCGGAATACCGGTGGTGAGCGGCACCACCGGCTGGCAGAAAGAATTGGACGGCGTTCAGGACCTTTGCCGCCAAAAAAACGGCTCGATGATATGGGCGTCAAATTTTTCGATCGGAGTGAATATCTTCATGGCTGTCAACCGTCAGCTTGCGCATATCATGAACGCTTTCCCGGAATACAGCCCCAGCATGACCGAAGTTCATCACGTGCATAAGCTCGAC
>USIY01000265.1 GCA_900554845.1 uncultured Bacteroidales bacterium
CTGTTGACTCCAGACAGTCCCGCAGCTTCGGATATTCGGTCGGCACTCATGGAAATTACGGCCACATTACCGGGATATACCTGTACCGGACCCATGGCGCGCAGGCTGTCCAGTGTCTCGGAATCGTCAAAGGCGACGATCATTTCGGTCTGTAGCCCTAAAGCCCTTTCCCTTGAAGGGGCGATGCGGGTGCGCGCGTAGGAGGGGATGGCCGTAGCGGCAACCACCGCGCCGCATGTCAATATTTTATAGAAGTCCGTTGTCATGATTCTATTGAAATTAAAAAATCGGGACGTACGCTGAGAATCCAGAGTACCCCCCGTGATAATTTTAAGCAATGTGTGTTGCCGCCGGATTATTTTGCGGGAGCTGCGGGAGTGGCAGCGGGCGCTGGGGTTGCTGCGGGAACTGCGGCAGGCTTAGCTGCGGGCGCGGGTGCCGCGGCGTTGGGGGTGGGGGCGGCGGTCTGAATCTGCGATACGTTCACGGGCGCTTTTACGGTAAACGCACTGCAGATGGAGAGTACGCAAATGAAAATTGCCAGACCCCAGGTCAGTTTCTCGATGAAATCGGTGGTCTTGCGGTATCCCATGAACTGGTTGCCGCTGGCGTAATCGGAGGCAAGACCGCCTCCCTTGGATTTCTGAATAAGCACAACTCCCATAAGCAGCAGGGAGGCGATGACAATCAGGATGCTAAGAAAGATATACATGTCGTTATTAATATTTTGCTGTTTAGCGGATCTTGAATCATTGATTTACAGACTCGGATTTCTCCTGCATGTGTATCAATTTCTGCAAGAAACGTATTTGGTCTGCAAAGTAAACACTTTTTTTTGGATTTTTCAAATTGAGGTCGGTAATTATTTCCAAAGCCTTACGGTAATTGCCGTTTTTTACCATAATTTTTGCCAAAGCCTCTTCTCCGAGGGCCGGAGCCGGTGGGGGTGTCTCTTTTTTTGTTTCGGGGGCGGGCGAGACTTTTCCCGTTTTTGGAGTTGGTGCGGGCGCCGGTGCGGGCGTCATGTCAAGGAACGAGTTCAGCAGATCGGCTGTCTCGTCCTCCTCCATCGGCAGTTTCTCGCGGGCGGCGAGCTGGGAGGCGTAGTCCACTGCCGGTGGGGCAACGGGCACCTCATCCTCCTGCACTCTGGCATCGGCATAGCGTGAGTCACCGAACTTGTCGATGAATTCGGAAATAGTGTCGTCGGTGGACAGTTCCGGTTTGTCAAGCTCACCGTAGAAGTCGCGGAATTCCTCAGGGTCGATTCCGGTCACGGTGCGGAGCGCCGACATGGTGCTGACCCCTACGGAGATGCGGCGCAGAAGACGTTCGCGTTCCTCTCCCGTGGCTTCGGGAAGCTCCTGGATGGCAGGATAGATATAATATGGATATTTGTCGTTGTTCATGGTCAGGACTGTGATGTGGCTGATGTTACCAGTTGCCGAATGTGGCGTTGAAAATCAAAGTTACGAGCTCCTCGCTGATCTGCTGGCAGAGATCGTCCTGCACGTCGGTGAGCATCAGCGACGATGAGAACTGGCGGTAAGCCGAGAAGCTCTGGTCGATGTTGTTGGCCGGATTCTTGTTGTCGGTGTACACTACATGGACGGTGATTGTCAATCGTGTTTCCGTAGCGTATGCGTCACTGCCCACTGCCTGGGGGGACAGGGAATATCCGGTTATCTCTCCGCGGAGTTCCAGGTCGGAGCTGCCGTCGGTGGTCTGCAGACGGGTGTTGTGCGTTATATAATCCAGCAATTCGTTTTCGAATGTCTGTTGCAGGGGAGGGTACACCAATGCCGCGCGGATGGGGAAATCGCTGACGTTTACTGTCTTGTATATGTCATAGTTGATGGATGATCCGTTCAGAGTATAATGCGGGATGCATCCGCCCAAAGGAATCAGACATATACAGGCCACTGCAAGTGCCAGTAAATTCTGAATCGAGGTCTTTGCTGTCATTCTATGTTGAGGTCGTGAAGTTTTCTGTAAAGTGTTCGAAGGGAGATGTTGAGTTCATCGGCGGTTTTCTTTTTATTGCCGTCGTTTTTTGAAAGGGCGGCGACGATAGTCGCCCTTTCGGAATCAGCCAGAGGATCGTCTCCCACTCCCAGCAGGTTCAGGTCCTGATATTTAGCGAGAGCCGTGACAGGCTTTTCGGCTTCTTGTGAATAGGGGGTGTCGGGCACCAGCCGGAAGTCGCCTCGATGTTCCAGGACGTCAAGACGGGCTTTGAGCATATCCGTTTCCTCGCGCAACGCCATGACGAGCTTCAGGAGCATCTTCTCGCGCTCTTCCTGCTCGCCGTGACCGCGTGTGACGGGCAATGAGTGCTCCGTGTCGTTCTGGATGTATTCTGCCAGGACGGAGCGGGTCACTTCTTCGCCGGCGTGGAACAAGGCAGTCTGTTCTATGACGTTCTTGAGCTGCCGGACGTTTCCCGGCCAACGCTGCAGCTGCATCAGCCGCAACGCGTCGTCGGAAAAAGCTATGGGGGCCGTTCGGTACTTATGGCTGAAATCGGATGCGAACTTCCGCGCCAGCAGACACACGTCAGCTCCTCGGTCGTGCAGGTTGGGCACAGGGATGATGATGGTGGAGAGACGATAATACAGGTCTTCGCGGAACTTTCCTTTTTTGACGGCCTCCAGCAGATTGACGTTAGTCGCGGCCACTACGCGCACATCGGCGCGTTGCACCACGGAAGAACCCACTTTCAGGAATTCGCCGGTTTCCAGCACGCGCAGCAGGCGCGCCTGGGTTGTCAACGGCAATTCGGCGATCTCGTCCAGAAATATCGTGCCGCCGTCGGCTTCCTCGAAGTATCCTTTCCTCGCGGCGATCGCTCCCGTGAAGGCTCCTTTCTCATGACCGAAGAGCTCAGAGTCGATTGTGCCTTCGGGGATTGCCCCGCAGTTGACGGCAATGTACTTACGGTGCTTGCGGGCGCCGAACTGATGTATGATCTTCGGGAAGAACTCCTTTCCGGCCCCGCTTTCCCCAATGACCAGCACCGAGAGGTCGACGGGAGCCACGCGTATGGCGCGCGCTATGGCGTTAAGCAACGCCGGAGAATTCCCTATGATCTGAAAGCGTTGTTTCACGGCCTGTACTTCGCCGTCGGGTACTGAAATATTGTTTTCCTTTTCCATTTCAATCGTGGTATTTCCCTTTTAGTCCATAGGTCTGCGCGCGCAGGAATTCGCCGAGCTCCTTCGGGTCCGGGTGCGACGCTATCTCTTCAGGCATTATCGGGTCTCCGAAAGTCACATGCAGATCCTTGCCGGTTTTTGCAAAGAGTTCGCGCGGGAGCTGGAGGGTGCGCAGACGCCAGTCGATCATTCCCAGAATATTGAACCATGTGCGGTTGTGCTCGTGAAAATATACGGGAATTACCGGCAGTTTGAACTGCTGGATCAGGCGAGTGACGGAG
>USIY01000266.1 GCA_900554845.1 uncultured Bacteroidales bacterium
ATTTGCCGTTGTCGGGCACCCAGGTCTTGGAGTTGCCGGCACCCCCGGTCAGGTTTTCCCACATGGCTCCGGTCACGAAGTCGGAACAGAATTCAGCCACGTTGAAGGTATAGGGCTGGCCCACTACCAGGCCTCCGCGGGTCTGTACGCCGAATGTCACTTCGTAATCTCCGGGGAAGGCGCACTTCAGGTCAAGCTCCGGTTTCTGGGACTGTCCCTGGGAATGCGACCAGTAAGGCTGGTATTCCGGACCTAAAAGGCTCTTGAGATGTATGAGGTTGGGATTGCTTGCGTCGGGTGTGACCGTGAACGCCACGCCTTCCACCAGCTCGTCGGGATTGATGTCGACGTCGCCGAGGTCGTATTTGTCGGCACACGACGCGAACCCCAGTGTCATTGCCACTGCTGCTGCGCAGGTTAGAAAATTTAATTTCATTTTGGTTCTTGGTTGTTTTTCCGTCCAAGTCCATTAGCTTGGACGGAAGTGTTGTTAGTTAAAGATTAATAGAATAATCACCATCCTTCGTTCTGTTTCAGTACTCCGTGCGACAGGGTTATCTGATTGTAAGGGATCTGGCAAAGGCCTTTGGTCTTGATAATCTGTGCACGGTCGTAGGAAACCTGGGCGTCGTTGCCGCCGTTCAGAACGGCGCCTGCGGAAGCGCAGACGGCGTCGGCCATCACTTCCACACCCTGGCGCAGAAGATCCCAGTAACGTACGCCTTCAAACGCCAGCTCGCGGGCGCGCTCGGCCATGATGTTCTGCTGGTTCAGCGCCAGATGGCCAAGACCTGCGCGGCTGCGTACCTGGTCGAGATATGCGCCACCGTTGCTGCTGCCAAGCTCCGCGGCCATCAGCAGAACGTCGGCATAACGCATGATGATCCATGTCTGGGCGTTCTGCGTCATGAAGTCGCCTGTGCCTTCCGGGTTGGTGGCAGCCGAGGAGTTGTTGCCGAACACCAGCGGGCAATACTTCTTGTTCATATATCCCGTGTACTCACGCCAGTCTTTTTGTGCGTTAGCGAAGTCAGGACTTGACGTCACGCCCTCGTTGACCATGTCGATGACGGAAGCCACACGACGACCGTCGGCCGAGGTATATAATGAACTGTAATAATTGGGGGATATTGTGGCGATACCCCATCCCTTTCCGTAAGGGCTCCAGTTGACGCTGCGCATGCCTATGTTGACCTGCCAGCGGTTAGAGTCGTTGTTGCCGTTGTAGTCCTGAGTAGGAGTGAACATCTGGCACAGGATCACCTCGCTGTTGGCGTCGCCGGCATAGGTGGATTTCTCAGGATCCCAGCCGATCTGACCGTCAGGCAGAGGCACTAAAGAAGCGGCGGGCCACAGATTCTTGAACTCCGGAACGAGCTGGTATCGGCCTGAGGCGATCACGTCCTCGCAAGCGGCGAGAGCGTCGGCCTTGGTGACGGCGGTGCCTTCGACGGTGACGGGATCACCTCCTATGTAGCCGTTGTAGAAAAGATAGGCGCGGGCCAGAATGGCCTCGCAGGCATACTTGGTGACACGGCCGAAATCGTCGGCGGAGGTGTAAGCATCGGCAGGAATGTTTTCCATTCCGAATTTCAGATCGCTGAAAATCAGAGCGTACACATCTTTGGGGTCAGCCTGCTCGCGGTTCTCGCTGCTCGGCTCGGTGAACAAGGGGATGTTGCCCCACAGGCGAACCATGTCGAAGTAAAGGAACGCGCGGATTGCACGTGCTTCGCCAAGAATTTGGTTCTTTTTGGCATCGCTGCTCCATTCCACATTGTCGACTTGCGTGATCAAGGTGTTGCAACGGAACAGAGCGGCGTAGTAGGACTTCCAGTCCTGCTCGTACATGTTCATTTCCGACGGGCCCGCTACGGTGCTGAAGCGGTCGACGTTCTGAGAGCCGTAGCCGTCGCCCATGCCGGCGCCGCCGTAACACTCGTCGCTCATGATGCTTGCAGCGATCATGATGGGGTATGTGCCGGGTGCGGACGAGATCTGACGCCAGCCGTCGTAGCAGCCCAGCAACGCGCGCTCGGCCTGCGATTCTGTCTTGTAATAGTTGTTTGAGTTCGGCTCGGTCTTGCTCACGGTATCCAGGAAGCTTTCCGCGCACGAGGTCATGCCCAGCGCCATCACCGATACAAGTCCGAGGCTCAAAATCTTATTTATATTTTTCATTTGTTTCAATTTTTTAAGCTTGTTTAGACCGGAGTTAATTATCCGTAAACTTTATTGATGAATCTTAACCCAGACCTTAGAAAGCAAGGTTTACACCGAACAGGTAGGTGCGCGAGCGGGGATAGAAACCGTTGTCGATACCCGATACCCATGCCTGTGAACCGAAACCGATCTCAGGATCCATACCGTCGTACTTGGTGAATGTGGCGACATTCTGCACCTGGAAATATACACGGCAGTTGCTCAGCCATTTCTGGTTGATGAGGGGCGCGAAATTATAACCCAGAGTTATGTTGGAGATGCGGAAGAAGTCGCCGTTCTGGATGAAGAGGTCGCTGAACTGCCAGTTAGTATAGTCGGTGGTGACACGGGGAATCTTGTTGGAAGTGCCTTCGCCGGTCCAGCGGTCCAGAATGCGTGTGGTGTAGTTGGCGTACATATTGTCCACGCCGCGGTAGGACTGTACAAGCTGGTTGCCTGCGACGCCGTTTCCTACGATGCCGAGGTCGAAATTCTTCCAGTAGAAGTTCAGGTTGATTCCGTAAGTGAAGTCAGGAATACCGTTGCCGAGGTCGGTCTTGTCATCGTCGTTGATCATTCCGTCATGGTTGCGGTCCACGAATCGAACGTCACCGGGAGCCACATTGTTCTGCAGTATACCGTTGCCGGCGGCGCGCCATGCGTCGATCTCGGCCTGGTTCTGGAACAGACCGTCCGTCTGGTAACCCCAGAAGTAGCCGATGGGATGGCCGTTCTCGGCACGGTAGAATTCGCTGGAGTTGTTGTAGAGCATGCCGGTGTCGCCGTGGATTATTCCGTCGACGTTGGGGATCTCGCCCACGCGGTTCTTGTTCCACGCGCAGTTGAAGCCGATGGTGTAGCTGAAATCGTTGCCCACGGTGTCGTGCCAGTCGAGATTCACCTCGATACCGGTATTCTTCACGTTACCGCCGTTGATGAAGGGAGCGTCTGTGCCGGCCGTCGCCAGGATCGGGGCCTGTACCAGCCAGTCCTTGGTGTTCTTCATGTAGAAGTCGAAGTTGACGCCGAAGCGGCTGTCGAACAGACGGGCGTCAAAACCGATGTTGGTCTGTTCGGATGTCTCCCAGGTCAGATCCATGTTGCCGAGACGGCTGGGATATGCGCCCCAGTTGTTCTCAAGAATGGTGGGATAGCCTGTGTTGTACACTCCGTTCGGTCCCAGATACTGGCCGAAGAAGTAATGGGTGTTGGTCACCTTGATGGGGGAGATG
>USIY01000267.1 GCA_900554845.1 uncultured Bacteroidales bacterium
TGATGAACTTCAACCGCACGGCGGGGCTGTTCCGTTCCATCCTCTACACGAAACTGTTTGCCGTCCTCCTCCTTGCCCTGTCCTGTCTGGGAACGAAGGGCGTCAAGGGAGAGAAAATTACTTGGGGACGGATCTGGACGGCTCTTGCCGCAGGGTTCGTACTGTTCTTCCTCAACTGGTGGATACTGGCGTTGCCGCTACCGGTTGAAGCGGTGACGGGGCTTTACGTGCTGACCGTAGGCACGGGCTATGTATGCCTGCTGATGGGCGGTCTGTGGATGAGCCGCCTGTTGAAACACAACCTCATGGATGACGTGTTCAACAACGAGAACGAGAGCTTCATGCAGGAAACACGGCTCATCGAAAGCGAGTATTCGGTCAATCTGCCCACCCGCTTTTATTATAGGAAACGTTGGAACAACGGCTGGATCAACGTGGTGAACCCATTCCGCGCCTCCATCGTGCTGGGTACGCCGGGCAGCGGAAAGTCATACGCGGTGGTAAACAGTTTCATCAAGCAGCAGATTGAGAAGGGCTTCTCGATGTATGTCTATGATTTCAAATTCAGTGACTTGTCCACGATAGCCTATAATCATCTGCTCAACCACCCGGAGGGATACAAGGTGAAGCCGAAGTTCTACGTGATAAACTTCGACGACCCGCGACGCAGCCACCGTTGCAATCCCATTCACCCAGATTTCATGGAGGACATTACGGACGCTTACGAGAGCGCGTACACCATCATGCTCAATTTAAACAAGAGTTGGGTGCAGAAGCAGGGCGACTTCTTTGTGGAATCGCCCATCATCCTTTTCGCGGCTATCATCTGGTATCTTAAAATTTTTCAGAACGGCAAGTATTGCACGTTCCCCCATGCCATCGAGTTCCTGAACCGCCGTTACGAGGATATTTTCCCGATTCTGACCTCTTATCCCGAACTGGAGAACTATCTCTCGCCATTCATGGACGCGTGGCTCGGAGGGGCTGCGGAGCAGTTAATGGGGCAGATTGCTTCGGCGAAAATTCCGCTGTCACGCATGATTTCCCCGCAGCTCTATTGGGTAATGTCGGCCAGTGAATTCTCGCTTGACATAAACAATCCGGAGCGGCCTAAGATATTGTGTGTCGGCAACAACCCCGACCGCCAGAACATCTATGGCGCCGCACTCGGACTGTATAATTCCCGCATCGTCAAGCTCATCAACAAGAAGAACAGGCTCAAATCCGCTGTGATAATAGATGAATTGCCGACGATATATTTCAAGGGTCTGGACAATCTCATCGCTACCGCGCGAAGCAACAAGGTTGCCGTGTGTCTCGGCTTTCAGGACTTCTCGCAGCTTAAACGCGATTATGGCGACAAGGAGGCGGCGGTTGTGATGAATACCGTCGGCAACATCTTCTCCGGGCAGGTTGTCGGAGAAACAGCCAAGACACTCTCGGAGCGGTTCGGAAAGGTATTGCAGAAGCGACAGTCCATATCGGTAAACCGGCAGGATGTGAGCCACTCATTCAACACCCAGATGGACAGCCTTATTCCTCCGAGCAAAATATCGACGCTGACACAGGGTATGTTCGTCGGGGCAGTCAGCGACAATTTTGACGAGCGCATTGAACAGAAGATCTTTCATGCGGAAATCGTTGTTGACAACGACAAGGTCAAGGCTGAGACAGCACGATATGCGGATATTCCGGTCATAAACCCTTTCATCGACAAAGCAACCGGGGAGTGCGTGATGCAGCGCACCATACAGGACAATTATGACGGCATCAAGAGGCAGGTCAAGAAAATCGTCTTCGACGAGATTAAACGCATCGCAGCCGACCCGCTGTTGAAGCATCTTCTTAAACGCCGCTGATTTTCCATAGAATTGATGATTATAGGGCGCCTTATCACGGTTTTGAGTGATAAGGCGGCTGTTTTTATAATGTTATGCCATACAATTCCGTTCATATCAAGGATTTCTGATGGATTTTAATTAAATTTGCAGAATGAAATACGATAAACCACCCAAGACATATCAGGAACAGATTGCGTTGCTCAAAGAGCGAGGAGTAATTTTTGACGATGAGAAAAAGGCTGAACATCAACTCGCCGCCATTAGTTATTACCGTTTGAGCGCATATATGTTCCCGTTCAAGAAGAATGTAGGGGGACATATCGTAGATGAATTCAGATATGGCACAACATGGAAAGACATATATAATCTGTATGTATTTGACCGTAAACTCCGACTTCTCGTATTTGATGCCATTGAGAAAATTGAGGTTGCGGTAAGATGTCAGATTGTCTATCAGCTTTCACACCGTTATGGCTCACACTGGCAAGACAATCCCGATATATTCAAAGAGCCGCAAAACAGGGTATTGTCGGACGGGACCACACAGACCATAGATGTGTTTCATGAAATTCAAAACCATATCACAGAACAACTGCACAACAACAAGGCCGAGATTTTCATAAAGCATTATGTCCAGACTTATGATGAACCGGTAAATCCACCTTCATGGATGTGTGTGGAAGTAATGTATTTCAATCATCTTTCACGGATATGCAATTATCTGAAGAACCGTTCAGATGTTGTGGGTATAGCCTCATATTTCCATTTGCCGCCCAAAACTTTCAATTCGTGGCTGCACACAATAAACTATGTCCGCAACATCTGCGCTCATCACGCTCGTCTTTGGAACAGGGATTTCAACATTGTTCCTGAAAAACTTGACTTTTCAAAGACCCGCGTGTGGATTTCCAATCCGGAGACAGCTAAACGCGGCAAGTTGTATTATTTCATGTGTATGCTGAATTATATTTTGCAGACAATAAATCCCGGCACATCACTCACACAAAGGCTAAAAGGCCTTATCGCCGAATATCACCCCAAAATAAGCGCGATGGGATTCCCCGAAAACTGGGAGGCAGAAAAAATTTGGCAGTAACATAGAAAAAATTTGGCAGTATAAAAAATATTGCCTAATTTTGCAGAACCAAACAAGACAACAATTAGTTATAAAGATAATAAGCTCCTCAGGCGAGTCGCAAGACAGCATACTTGAGGAGCGTTCTTCATTTTATAAGGCAGGGAGCATACCGGATTGACCGTATGCTCCCTGTCTCTCTTACATCCTTCTTCCGGCATGCCTTGGTATTCCGGAGTCCGGCACGGCACTGAATCTGCGCGGGACAACATAGTCTGTGGCCGGTTCCGCGACCATACTCTTTTTAGCGTCCTCCGATTGAGAGGGCACATCGACTGTCTGCGCGGCGGTCTGGCTGTTCTCAACACCATCCTTTTCATCTTGCTTTGGAGCAAGTTCAGCGGTAATCTTGCGGTCGAGGGCGGCAAGTTCGGATTTGAGATGCTTCAGTTCATCCTCCTTGCCCCATGTCTTTGACACGATGCTCTCAAGAGTCGGAATATCTGCTTTAAGT
>USIY01000268.1 GCA_900554845.1 uncultured Bacteroidales bacterium
GCACATTGGCCTCCACGACGGCTTATTTCATCAGCGGCACACCCTTTGACATGTCGCTGCAGGCGAATTTGCCGCACAACGGCGCAATGGGGTGGATAATGCTTCTGGGAGTGTTTATAGGCATTTACTCCCTGTGGTATGTGGGAACGAAAAACCGGATCTCCAAATTCCTGAGCAATATCAAGAACCCCTGGATAAAAGTATTGTTGGCCGGAGCTGGAATGTCGGTGTGTGTGTTCATGGTGCCGGCGCTTTTCGGCGAGGGGACGCATGTGATATGGAACACAGTTACGGGACGGTTCCCTTCCGTATTCGACCAGGGAGTGTTCGCGGCAACCGAAACAAAGGGTGCCATGTTCTATCTGACATTACTGTTCATAATGGCCATAAAGGGCGTTCTTGTAGGGGCGGCGAACAATGGAGGAGGTGTAGCGGGAGAGATGGTGCCGGCTCTCTTCATCGGAGCCGTGGGGGGATATCTGTTCGGTTGTGGCCTGAACGATTTGTTCCGCCTTGACATTCCTGTATGGTATATGTCCCTTACAGGTATGGGGGCGATGCTGGGATGTTCGTCGCACGCTCCGCTGATGTCGGTGTTCATTCTCTGTGAGATGACCAATACTCTGAATCTGATGCCGGCCTATATAATATGCGCACTGATCAGCTATGTGATCATGAAGATTTTCAGGCCCGATTCCACTTGGCTCAATACAGGCCATGACGATCTGATCTCTATTTTCCGCAATTTCCTGCATAAAGATAGCGGCCCGGATTCTAAGAATCCGAGCCACTGAAAAATCAAGCTTAAAGACTATTCTTCCCAACGGAACACGGCGCCGTTGCGACGTGCGGGATCAGCCCCTTTGAAATCCATGGAATAAGGACTTCCGGTGGTGGGGGATTTGCCGACGTAGCGGTGGTTGCGCATTGACATAAGCATAAACTCCCTGTTCAAATAGTCCTGCCACATGAATTCCTCGGCTTTGGATATATCATTGGTGAGGCGTACGTCCCCGGGCAAACCTTCTCCGGAAACGAAGACATATCGGCCGTCCTCGCACTGCAGTATGACCTTTCCATGACCTCTGTCGACAATCCGGAACCGGGTCTCTGGTGTGTCGGTGTCCTTCGATATGTCGTACATAAGTCCGTGAGGCTGCGCATGCATGGGGAGCCCCGTGGCAAGGTTGATGATTCGGAAACTTTTGCCATAAGGGATGTTTGCGCTTCTGTCGGCGGCGGTTTCCTCTACGGTGAAGTTGTCGAATTCAGCGTAACCTCCCTTTTTCCCCTTATGGTTGAAGGCGAAGAGGGAAGGACGCGATCCCTGGAATGAAATCAGCTGATAGCTGAGTGTCATATCCTTTCCGAGCGGCGAGAAATTCTTTCCGTCAAGACTGTAGGCGTACCGGGCCTTGTCGTTGTCATAATCACCGATAAGTCGAAGCCATATGCGGTTGTCGGGCATAGTCACGTCCATGTCGAGTGTGTCGTTGTTGAGTTGCTCGAACCGGCGCAACGTCATTTTGTTACCGTCTTTTACCATCCCTATCCAAGAGCACGGCACATTTATGTTGCCGAGGCCGCATACATCGCCGTCCTTCATATTCTTCGTGTCGAGTTCTACGGTTACGATCGATTCCGGACCGATTGCTCGTTGCGTAAGGGTGTTGCGGGCCCACATCAGCTGGTCGGCGGGCATTGTTCGGAGCCGTAGTTTTCCTTTTTTTGTAAGACTCCACATGGAATCGTCGGGATTATGGTTCCATTGCCACACCCGCTGGAGTTTTCCGCTGTTGAAATCATCGCTTCTTACATACGCGGGATGTGGGGTCTCGGAGTCACGGCCCGCGGTGTTCGGTTTTAGCCAAGTACGGGGAGCCCGTCCGAGATTCCCGGGGAGTCCTATCATTGGCCATCCGTCCGACCAAGTGATCGGCGCCAGTGTGACGGTGCGCCCTATGGAATGGAAATCCATCATCAGCAGCGCCCACCATTGTCCGTCGGGGGTGCTAACAATTCCACCCTGATGGATGTTTGACGCCACAACTTTGTCGGGATCGGGAGGAGTGACGCTCACGGGGTAGCCGTCGGGCATGATGCGCCCGTCGATTTTAGTCATCGGCGAGGCATGGTAGCCGAAAGTTTCGTCCGCGGTTATCACTCGTGTCTCGTACGGGCCGCGGATATTGTCGGCGCGCGAGCACAATGTGCGGCCGTTCGGACGATAGTCGGTGGATATTAGATAATATTTGCCGTTTATCTTGTACATATGATGGCCTTCGCCCACGGCGGACCCGTTAGGGATAATAACGCTCTCCGTTCCCTCTATCGGACCGCTCATGTCGGGATAAAGTTCGGTGCATTTCACTTCTCCGTAACCATGGATGGCGTAGACCTTGCCGTTGTCGTCGAAGAGTACGCCAAGGTCATAGATGTCGCCCTTCATATTGAAATGTTTCCATGGACCTTCGATTTTGTCACTGACGAAACATTGAAGCCCTTTGCCGTTGACATTGGAGAAAAGGTAGAACTTGCCGTCGCTGTAACGTATGCAGGGAGCCCAGATGCCCTGACCGTATATTTCCTTCCCGTTCTTGAGCGAGAAGGCGTCATCGTCGAAATCAAAGCGGTCGAAACAGTAGCTCACGTTTTCCCAATTCACGAGGTCCTTCGAATGGAGGATCACAAGTCCGGGGACAGTGTGCATTGTCGTGCCGGCCAGATAATAATCATCGCCCACACGGAGCACGTCCGGATCGGAAAACTCATCGTAAAGCAATGGATTAGTATAAGTGCCGTTGCCGTTGTCGGCTGTCCATGATTTTGTCTGCGCGAAAGCCGGCAACGCCATCGCGAGACCCAATAAAATCAGTGTTAATTTCTTCATACGGTATTATGATTTGTCATTAAGTTCTTAGTTTTGAAGAATCTCCACCCAGCGGTGCGGGAGGCGCACATTGTAAAGGCCGAGCGCGTCACGGAACAGAGGGGCTATCTCTTCATCGCGGAATCCGGCGATGCCGCATCCTATGCGAGTCACGTAAAAAGTGTTCTGATCCCATTCCCGGGCAAGGTCGATAAACTGATCCACATAGGGCTTGATGGTGTCCACGCCACCTTGCATCGTGGGTATGGCATAGGATTGTCCCTGGATGCCGACCCCTTGTCCCATTATCGCACCGAATTTTTCAACGGCCGTGCGCGCCGCGCCACCAAGATGCATCCCCTCCAGATTACTTCCGAATACAAAAATGTCGTCAGGTTCCAATTCGGTGATATTCTCGGGTGTATACTTCAGTTCGTCCATATTAGATCAATGAGGTTATATGATATTGCTTTACATGCAATGCAAAGTTAATACAATGTCAAGGCATTCACAAAATTATTGGGGATTTTATTGATAATGGGATGGGATGGATGGGATG
>USIY01000269.1 GCA_900554845.1 uncultured Bacteroidales bacterium
CTATATTTTCAACACATTGTCCGAAACTGTCACGTTCTCGCGGGCTGTGGCGCAGGCCAAGGAGCTGGGCTACAGCGAGCCCGATCCGCGCATTGACCTGAGCGGTCAGGACGTGGTCCGCAAACTAGTGATTCTGACACGCGAGGCGGGATACCGCGGCGAGCAGGAGGATGTGGAGAAAGAGCCGTTCATTCCGCGGAAGTTGTTCGAAGGGTCGCTTGAGGAGTTCTGGGAAGGCCTTCCGGAACTTGACGCGCAGTTCGAGGAACAGCGTCGTCGCCTGAAGGCCGAAGGCAAAAGATTGCGTTTCGTGGCGCAAATGGAGAGAGGTGTGATGTCGGTGGGCCTTAAGGCCGTGGATTCCTCACATCCTTTCTACAACCTGGAGGGCTCCAACAACATCGTAATGCTTACTACCGAGCGCTACCGCAAGTACCCGATGCTGATACAAGGCTACGGGGCGGGCGCCGGTGTCACGGCCGCAGGCGTGTTCGCCAACATTATGTCGACGGTGCATGATTGATTGCATTATACGGAAAAGAATACAACGATAACCAAGGAACTTTAACATAATATTATGAGAAAATTAGTAGTGGGAGCGTTGGCGGCGGCCGTGGGGATATCCATGATGGCCGGTTGCGGCGTAAAGAAGAAAAACGCTGACAGGGATACCTGCAAACCGGGATTCGTGACCGTGCAGGACGGCAAGTTTATGCTTGACGGTAAAGAATACAAATATATAGGCACCAATTTCTGGTACGGGGCCATACTCGGCAGCAAGGGACGCGGAGGAGACCGCGCGCGTCTGATAGCGGAGCTGGATTCTCTGCATGCGCTTGGCCTTGACAATCTCCGTATTCTTGCCGGCGGACAGGGCGACCGGTCCATTCCGTCGCATATCGAACCTACTTTGGAAACTGCCCCGGGGGTGTACAACGACACTATTCTTGACGGTCTTGACTTCTTGCTTGCCGAGATGGAGAAACGCGGCATGAAGGGGGTGATTTATCTGAACAACGCATGGGAATGGAGCGGCGGTTACGGATCTTATCTTGAGTGGGCCGGCCATGGCAAGGCTCCCGTTCCTTCTGTAGAGGGCTGGGAGAAGTACAACGCCTATGTGGCGCAATTTGTCAAGGACACCACTGCACGGCGCATGGCCACGGATCACGCGCGTTATATGGCAGGTCGCACCAACCGCTACACCGGCAAGCCTTACAGCGAGTCTCCGGCCATCATGTCCTGGCAGGTGGCCAACGAACCTCGCTCCTTCAGCGAGGAGGGCAAGCCGCTGTTGAAGAGCTGGATTCAGGAGTGCGCACGTGCCATCAAGGAAGTGGATCCAAACCATCTGGTGTCCACGGGCAGCGAGGGAAGGCACGGATGCGAGCAGGATATTGATCTCTGGGAAGCAATCCACGCCATGCCTGAGATCGACTATGCCATAGCGCATCTGTGGCCCTACAACTGGGGCTGGGCGCATCCCGACAGCCTCGTACAGGATGTGGCCGTCTCTTGTCAGAAGGCCGGAGAATACATCGGTATGCACTCGGAGCGCGCCGCCAAGATGGGCAAACCTCTGGTGATCGAGGAATTCGGCTATCCGCGCGACAATATGGCCATCGCTCCCGGTTCTCCCACCAAAGCACGTGACGCTTTCTACGACTACATGTGCGGACTGGTTCAGGAAGGCAAGATATCTGGCCTGAACTTCTGGGCATGGGGCGGTCTGGCAAAACCACAGCATGCCGTCTGGGAACCGGGTGACGATTATACCGGTGATCCCGCTCAGGAGGACCAGGGTCTGAACTCGATCTTTATGTCCGACAAGTCCACTCTGGATATTATCAGAAAACACAACAATCGGAAAAAATAACTCCGTGAAGAAATTTTGAATTTTTTCGAAGATTTTTAACAGATTCTGAAGGTGAAAGCCGCAAAGTCACAAATTTTTTTGTAACTTTGCGGCTTAAATCGGTACTAACTTTTTCAGATTATGGGCGGTTTTTTTGGCTCCGTCACCAAGGGGCCTTGTGTCAATGATGTATTTTACGGAACAGACTATCATTCGCACCTTGGCACAAAGCGTGCGGGTATGGTCACATTCGATCCTGAGAAGGGCTTCAAGCGTTCCATCCATAGCATTGAGCGTAACTATTTCCGGGCAAAATTCGAGGACGAGCTCGATAGTTTCGTAGGGAACCAGGGAATGGGTGTGATAAGCGACACCGATCCCCAGCCTATAATAGTCAATTCTCATCTGGGCCGTTACGCCGTAGTGACGGTAGCCAAGATCAACAACGTCCGCGAGATAGCAGATAAGCTTCTTGCCAAAGGAATGCATTTCAGCGAGCTCAGCGCCAACAACATCAACCAGACCGAGCTGGTCGCGCTGATCATCAACATGGGCAAGGACTTTGTGGACGGCATCAATAAAGTCTACAAGAACATCAAGGGCTCGTGTTCGATGCTCATCCTAACAGAAGACGGCATTATATGCGCCCGGGATTATCTGGGACGCACCCCTATAGTGATAGGGGAACGCGAGGATGGTTTCGCGGCATGTTCGGAGACGGCGGCCTGTCCCAATCTCGGATTCGAGCGTCTGCGCGATGTGGGCCCGGGCGAGATCGTCCGTATGCGCGCCGACGGTCTGGAAGTCCTGCAGGCTCCGGCACGGCGGGAGCAGATCTGTTCTTTCCTGTGGGTGTACTACGGATTCCCCGCCAGCGACTACAACGGAATCAACAGCGAGCACATGCGTGAGAAAAACGGCTATATGATGGGCCGCGAGGACAAGACCGAAGCCGACTGCGTGTGCGGAATCCCCGATTCCGGCGTAGGACATGCCTTGGGTTACGCCTCCGGCCACGGAATCCCCTACAAGCGCGCCGTGTTGAAATACACTCCCACATGGCCCCGAAGCTTCACCCCCAGCAACCAGTCGCGCCGCGATCTGGTGGCCAAGATGAAACTTATTCCCAACAAGGCAATATTAAAGGATCAGCGCGTGGTGTTCTGCGACGATTCCATAGTCCGCGGCACACAGCTGAAGGACAACGTCCACACTTTCTACGAGAACGGAGCCAAGGAGGTACACGCGCGCATTTCATGTCCACCGTTGGTCTACAGCTGTCCTTTCATCGGCTTCACAAGCTCCAAGAGCGACCTTGAGCTAATAACGCGCAGGATAATCCAGGATTTCGAAGGACGGCACGACGCCAAACTCAAGGAATATGCCACAACCGGTTCTCCTTGCTACTGCCGGATGGTTCAGGAAATAGCCCGACAGTTGAACCTCACCACTTTAAGTTTCGCCAAGCTGGAGACTCTTGTGGAGAGCATCGGACTTCCCAAGGAACGCATCTGCACCCATTGCTTCGACGGGTCGAGCTATGATCCTTCCGACGCGTACCGTGAG